>JBDTJJ010000291.1:0-5887 GCA_039935895.1 Bacteroidia bacterium
TTGTTGCGCATTTAATAAATTGATGCGGTAATTATCGTAATTTTTTAAAGCACGTTTTTCATCTTCAGATAAAAAGCTACCCGAAAATTCTCTATCACGCAAATCGTTAATACTAATCTCTCCGCCAATTGTTTTTTTGGCAAAGAAATCGGCAAAGTTTTTTATGCTTGAGTTTAGTTCCACATTACAAATTTAAAATAAAATTACAATTAATAATTTTTAAGATATAAACTTTTTAAACAGTTGTTTGTTAAGACTTTAATTTCATAAGGGATTTGGTATGTTTTTGGTAATGTTGTAGATAATGTGGGATTTTTTGTCACTTCGAGCGAAGTCGAGAAGTAATAGGCTTTTCTTCTTCTATAAGTCCTCGACTTCGCTCGGACTGACAAGTACATAGAACATTTCCTTCATTATTCTAAAAACACTATGGGATTTTTACAAAAAGTAAAAAAATCTTACATGGTTTATTAAAAAATTTCTTGTAGATGATGCAGATTTTCAATTTGCTTGAGATGCTGAAACAAGTTCAGCATGATGGTTGTGTTTTGCGTTAGGGATTGAACGAAAATCCTTTGCTGTACTCGGCAAAGATTGAAGTGATAGCCCGACGGCGCAGATATTTCTCGAACCGTTCGAAATGATGATGCGCCGAAACGCCCATCCTTCGACAAGTTCAGTATGGCAATTAAGAGTTTTAGAAACAGATGTTGAAATAAGTTCAGCATGACGGATAAAAATTACCCACCCCTAACCCCTCCAAGGAGGGGAATATTGTAGAAACAAAAAATCCCCGGCTATTTTCATAATCGGGGATCATTCAAAACGCATCAAATTAATTAGATATCTATTTTAGCGTACTTAGCATTTTTCTCAATGAACTCTCTGCGTGGAGGAACTTCATCGCCCATTAGCATAGAGAATACACGATCGGCCTCTGCGCCATTTTCAGCAGATACTTGACGTAATGTGCGAGATTCAGGATTCATCGTAGTACTCCACAATTGCTCTGCATTCATCTCTCCTAAACCTTTGTAACGTTGTATGCCAACACTTTCAGGTTTGTCGCCGCCCAACTCTCTTACGTGTTGCGCGCGCTCGTCTTCAGTCCAGCAATAACGTTGCTCTTTACCTTTTTTAACCAAGTAAAGTGGCGGTGTTGCAATGTAAATATATCCGTGGTCAAATAATTCTTTCATGTGACGGAAGAAGAAGGTAAGAATAAGCGTAGTGATGTGAGAGCCATCCACGTCAGCATCACACATAATAATTACTTTATGGTAACGCAGTTTATCTAAATTCAATGCACGATCATCTTCTTTCGTTCCACGAAAAACACCTAATGCAGTAAATATATTTTTGATCTCTTCGTTATCGTAAATTTTATATTCTAATGCTTTTTCTACATTTAAAATTTTACCACGTAAAGGTAAGATAGCTTGAAACTCGCGGTTACGACCTTGTTTAGCCGTTCCGCCCGCTGAATCTCCCTCAACCAAATAAAGTTCGCAAGCTTCTGGGCTATCATTAGCGCAATCGGCTAATTTACCAGGTAAGCCAGAACCCGACATAACGCTTTTACGTTGCACCATTTCGCGTGCTTTTTTAGCAGCGTAACGGGCAGTTGCAGCCAGAATAACTTTTTCTACAATGGTGCGCGCCTGTTTTGGATTTTCTTCTAAGTAATTATTTAATGCTTCGCTGATAGCCATATCAACCGCACCCATAACTTCGTTGTTACCCAATTTGGTTTTTGTTTGACCTTCAAATTGTGGCTCTTGTACTTTAACCGAAATAACAGCTGTTAATCCCTCACGGAAATCATCACCACTAATTTCAATTTTTAGTTTAGAAAGAAAGCCTTGTTTCTCTGCATAGTTTTTTAATGTACGTGTTAACCCTCTACGGAAACCAGCTAAGTGTGTACCACCTTCGTGCGTGTTAATGTTGTTTACATAACTCTGCATGTTTTCACTATAGCCGGTGTTGTATAACATAGCTACTTCAACAGGAATACCTTGTTTTTCGCCTTCCACATAAATAGCGTCCGAAATTAAATGTTCTTTAGCGCTATCTAAATATTCTACAAACTCAACAATACCGCGTGTTGAATAAAATTCTTCTGTAAAAAACACACCGTTCTCATCTTTATGACGCTCGTCTGTCAGCGTAATTTTAATGCCTTTGTTAAGAAAAGAAAGTTCGCGCATACGACCAGCCAATGTGCTGAAATTATACTCGCCCGTAGTAAAGATGCTCATATCAGGCTTAAAAGTCTGGATAGTACCTCTATCGGTTGTTACACCAACTTCTTTTACATCAAACAAAGGTTTGCCGCAGCTGTATTCTTGTGTAAATATTTTTCCGTTACGATGTACTTCTGTTTTCATGTGGATGGAAAGCGCGTTAACGCAACTCATACCCACACCGTGCAAACCACCCGATACTTTATAACTGTCTTTATCAAATTTACCACCCGCGTGTAAAATAGTCATTACAACTTCCAGGGTAGATTTTTGTTCTTTAGTGTGCATCTCGGTAGGAATACCACGACCATCATCTCTTACACGAATAGAATTATCTTCTAAAATATTTACTTGTATGGTTTTGCAATGCCCTGCAAGTGCTTCATCAATGGAGTTATCTACAATTTCATAAACCAAATGGTGTAAGCCTCTAACGCCAATATCGCCAATGTACATGGCTGGTCGTTTTCTAACTGCTTCTAATCCTTCAAGTACCTGGATGCTATCCGCATCATACGCTTTGCTTTCTGTTGGTTTTACTACTTCTTCCATATAATTGTATAAGTAGTAAAGATACTAAAATATAGTCGTTTTTCTTTACAAATTGCTAACAATTTAGCTTAAAAATGTTTGTATTTTTTGATGAAAGAAAGTGAAAAATTATTTGCTTCTTTGAACTTAATTATAATGCAAAAAATACGCCGAAATATACCCAATGCCATCACCTGTGGAAACCTGCTTTGCGGATGCTTGGCTATTGTAAAAACTTTTGAAGGCAATTTAATTATGGCTGCCTATTTAGTAGGTATTGCTGCCGTGTTAGATTTTTTTGATGGATTTACCGCGCGACTATTAAAAGTAAGCTCGCCCATTGGTAAAGATTTAGATAGCCTTGCCGATATGGTAACTTTTGGCGTAGTGCCGGGCTTTGTTATGTATAAAATGATGTTGCTTTCTATTTTATTTATGTCGGCTGCACCTATTTGGAATTACCTACCTTATTTAGCATTTTTAATACCTGTGTTTTCTGGCATACGCTTGGCTAAATTTAATAACGATACCCGGCAGTCAGAATCTTTTATTGGGGTAAACACGCCGGCAAACTCTATTTTAATTTGCTCTTTACCTTTAATTATTGGGGCAAACTTTAACAGCCCTTTAGCCAGCCTAATTTTAAACCCATATTTATTAATGGTATTAACGGTAGTGATGTCTTTTTTATTGATATCAGAAATACCTATTTTTTCTTTAAAGTTTAAAACTTTTGGTTGGAAAGGAAACGAAGTGCGTTTCTCTTTTTTAATATTAGCTTTATTAATGATTTGCATTTTTCATTATATAGGCATACCCTTGACTATTGTTTTATACATTTTAATGAGTGTAGGAAATAATATATTGCAAAGGACTTCTAAGTAATTTTCTTAAATTATTATTAATTGAAAACCTCTTTTTACATACTTAACCTTTGGTTGCTGCCCTTGTTTTGCTTTTGCCAATACAACAGCAAACAAACCGATTGGCAAAAAGATAATTTAGTTGGTAATGTAAAAACCCTTAAACAAACATATTATTACGCAAAAGAAACTGATGGTAAAATAATTCAAGGAGCGATGTATTATAAGTACGATTATAATTACCTAAAAACATACAACAATAAAGGTTTTCTTATCGAGAAAACAATATATAATGGCGACACTTTAAATGGTAAGTATCATCCTGAAAGCTTAAATTACAGGATGGTATTTATTTATGATGACAGGGGTAATTTAATAACTCGGAAGACTTATTTATATAACGATAGTTTAAATTGTGAGACTAAATATTTGTATGATGCAAAAGGAAATTTAATTGCATTTAATTTCTTTTACGTTAAGTATAATTTAATAATAAAAGGCGACTCTAACTCATACAATAGTTTCGGAAATAGAGTTGAAACTAAAGAGTATAACGAAGATGGTAGCCAAAGAGATAGATACGTTTACAGGCATGATAGCATTGGAAATATAATTGAATGGAAAGCATATGACGAAAAAGATGTTTTAGATGCAAGATACAAATGTAAATATGATAGTAGTGGGAATATCATTAAGCGCAGCTCATTTCTTAGTGATACTTGTTTCTTAGAAGAAGATAGTTGTGTATACGACTACGAAACCTATACTTACGATAAAAAACGAAATTTAACTGGGTATAATAAATATAAAGGTAGCGGACAGATATATAGTAGGAGTAATTATAAATATGATGAAAAAAATAATTTAGTTGAAGATATAGGGGTTTTTGGAGACTTTTCAACGATAGATACCTTTACATACGAGTATGACAATAAAGGCAATTGGATTAAAAAAATGGTTTATGAACATAGAGAATATATTGTCATCACCCGAAAAATAGAATATTACTAAGAACTAAAACACAAGCATTGTAGTAAATAATTTATTTTTAAACCAAACAAAAAACGCGTAACTTTGAGTTTATGAACGAAGTATTTTTTTTAGTAGAAGAAGCTACCGAGGGAGGTTACATAGCAAAAGCTTTAGGCGAATCTATCTTTGCAGAAGCCGAGACCATAGAAGATTTAAAAGAAGAAATAAAAGATGCCGTTAGGGTGCATTTTGATACTGATAAACTTCCAAAAATTATACGCTTGCACTTAGTAAAAGAAGAAATAATTTCTGTTTAGTCTAAAAATAATTGGTACAAAAAATCCTTATTTAAAAACAGCCAATTACCTTTGTCTTATGAAAATACCAAGAGATGTTTCTGCTTCACAATTAATAAAATTGCTTAAAGAACTAGGCTACCAGCCCACAAGGCAATCTGGTAGCCATATTAGATTAAGTACAATAATAAATGGGCAGCACCATATTACCATTCCAAATCATAATCCTATAAAATTAGGTACATTATCAGGTATTTTGCAAGATGTGGCTACTCACTTCGGTAAATCAAAAGCAGAAATTGTGGATATTCTTTTTGTTTAAAACAAATTGCTAATTACTATATTCGCAGGCATAATTTATAAAATGAAATAACCATATTTCATAAAGCAGAAGGTTTAAAGTAATATGGTTATAACATATGGCAATTAAAAAACAATAATATCTACATATGAAATTTATAGCAGAAATAGATGTAATGCCACTTAAAGCATTATTAGACCCACAAGGCAAAGCCGTTAGCAGCAGCATGAAAAACCTTAGCTTGCCCGAAATTGATAATGTGCGCATTGGCAAACACATTTCGTTAGAGATAGAAGCTGCCAATAAAGAAGCTGCTAAAACAAAAGTAGATGAAGCCTGCAAAAAATTGCTTTGCAACCAAATTATGGAGTTCTACGAATTTGAATTGCACGAAAGCAAGTAATCGTTAGCTCTTGCTAATTAGTCGAAAGTATTACATATATCTGTTACAGTCAAATACTTTTGTTTACATTTAGCACCGAAAATTAAATCAATAATTAACTAAAACATAAAAAATAAAAATGGGATATTTATTTACCTCTGAGTCCGTAAGCGAAGGGCACCCTGATAAAGTAGCTGATCAAATATCAGATGCTTTAATTGATAACTTCTTAGCTTTCGATCCGCAAAGTAAAGTAGCTTGCGAAACATTAGTAACCACAGGTCAGGTAGTATTGG
>JBDTJJ010000292.1:0-2684 GCA_039935895.1 Bacteroidia bacterium
TACTCGATTGATCATGGTGCAAAAATACTATTCTAATTTATTTCGGTTTAAAAGTAGCAAAATTTGTTTATTCGCTTGTTTAATATTTACATTTGGTTCTCATGTATTCGCTTTGCTCGGCTGTTTGCGTACCTTTAAAAAATGTTAGAACTGCCAAAAAACATACCGTTTCAAAAAATTGAGAATGAACTAACGCTATCTCACAAAATAAATTTGCACGTGCTAAGGCTTGATACCATTGATTTATGCGCCGGTGGCAATAAATTATTTAAGTTAAAATACAACCTTGAAGAAGCCGAAAAACAAGGTTTTAAAAAGATATTGACTTTTGGTGGCGCATGGAGCAATCATCTGGCAGCAGCAGCGGTCGTAAATAATAATCCATTACCAATAATTGCAATTGTTAGAGGAGAAGAACCCAAACAACTTTCGGCTACGCTACAATTTTGCAAACAAAAAGAGGTTGAATTGCATTTTGTTTCGAGAGAGAGTTATAGAAATAAAACCGAACCATCTTTTATAGAAGAATTAAAAAATAAGTTTGGAGATTTTTATTTGTTACCTGAAGGTGGCTCGAACGCTTTGGCGGTAAAGGGATGCAAAGAAATTATAAATTATATTCCAATTGATTTTGATTGTATATGTACACCAGTTGGCAGTGGTGGTACTATTGCCGGAATAGCGTCTGGTTTAAAAAAACATCAGCAAACCATTGGTTTTAGTACTTTAAAAGGCGCAGAATATTTAACGGAGGAAGTGAACAAATTAATAAACAATGCTGAAAATTCTAATTTCAAAATTATGAATGATTACCACTTTGGAGGTTATGCCAAAACAAACACTGAACTACTTTCTTTTAAGACAGATTTTGAAAAACAACTCAGTATTCCATTAGATTATGTTTATACTTCAAAAATGTTTTACGGAATTTTCGATATGATTAAAAACAACCATTTTAAAGAAGGGGCAACCGTTGTAGCCATTCATACGGGAGGCTTGCAGGGCAATGCGGGGTTTGAGAAATAATTTTAGCACGCGGCAATTGTACAATGTACGCTGTACAATATACAATGTATTGCTATCTTTGTAAGATGCACCCAACCTCTTGGTCAGATTTTTTAGTTTTAATTGCCCTGCGTTATTTTTTATTGGCAGGTTTGGCTTGGTTAATTTGGTATGTTTTTCTTCGTAAAAGATTATCGTTCAAAAAAATTCAATTAAAATTTCCGACCAATAAAGATTACCAACGCGAGATTTTATATTCAATAGGCACTATTTTTATTTTCTCGATAGTGCCAACCATTACACTTTTAACTCCGCTTAGGCAATACACGCAGTTCTATACCTATCCGGGCAAATATGATGCACACACTCTTTATTTTTGGTTAGCGTTTCCTATTATGTTTTTTGTACACGATACCTATTTTTATTTCGCACATCGTTTAATGCATCATCCAAAATTATTTAAGTGGTTTCATAAAGTGCATCATAAATCAACTAATCCCTCGCCATTTGCTGCCTTTGCGTTTCATCCCTTAGAAGCATTAGTAGAAATTGGCATTTTTGTCTTGCTTATTTTTATGATGCCTTTATGCAGATGGCATTTATTTATTTTCTTTTTATCACTTATGGTTTATAATGTTTACGGACACTTAGGTTGGGAAGTTTATCCTAAAAAATTTAATAAAAGTTGGATTGGCAAATGGATAAATACTTCTGTAAATCACAACCAACACCACAAACATTTTACAGGTAATTACAGCTTGTATTTTTTATGGTGGGACAGAATTTTTGGCACAATTCGATCAGATTACGATGAAGCGTTTGATGAAGTTAAAAACAGAAATAAAGTAGTATGAGTTTAAAAATAAAAGTAGGTTTTGGTTTCGATGTACACCAAATGCAGGAAGGTAAAGCTCTTTGGTTGGGTGGTGTACAAATACCGCACACAAAAGGTTGTGTGGGCCATAGTGATGCTGATGTTTTAATACATGCTATTTGTGATGCACTTCTTGGTGCTGCCGGATTGCGAGATATTGGCAATCAATTTCCAAATACTGATGATAGTTTTAAAGGAATAGATAGCAAGGTATTATTAAAACAGACCATGAAACTACTTCAGCAAAAAAACTACAAAGTTGGCAATGTAGATTGTACTTTATGTTTAGAAGAGCCAAAAATAAATCCACACATTACCAGCATGCAAAAGGCCTTAGCACCTATTTTACAAATTGAAGAAGAAGATATTTCTATTAAAGCTACCACCAACGAAAAACTGGGTTATGTGGGCAGAGAAGATGGTGCTAATGCCTACGCAGTTGCACTTATTTATAAAGATTAGTCAGTTTTAACCACATAGTAACATAGATTTTTCTTTTACAAATCCTAAACCAGACTCTAAGCTATGTGTATTTATTTATTAAAAACATCAACTAATTATTTTTCTATGTACCTATGTGTTTAGTTTTTAGGTAGATAGTTTGGTGTTTATTTTTTCACTTATTATCAACAGTACATTTTGTTTTGTTCAAAAAATTAAAAAATGCTGCGCTTATTAAGCCTATTTTTAAGGCTCATTAATTTTAAAGTTTCTAATGGAAATAACCTTTTACGGACACGCAAGTTTTGGCGTTTTAATTAACGGCAAACATTTGTTATTCGACCCCTATATATCACCCAATCCG
>JBDTJJ010000293.1:0-4596 GCA_039935895.1 Bacteroidia bacterium
GATACCTGTGCGCGATGCTTTGAAACCACATCGAGCTACCGTTTATTAGTCTTCTGTTTTCACTCTTTGTTTCATCTTATTTTTATCGGTAATAGTAGCCTTGTAACTAAAAACATAAGCCAAAAATTAATTTCGTCTAATTTTTAATTCTCAACTCTACAATCTTAATTCTTTTTTCTACTTTTACCCGCGATAGCAGTAAAATCCATGGAAGTAAAAGACTTAGCAAGCACAACCTTAGCGCAAAATCCGGTTATAGAACGTATGTTAGCATATAACCACGAACAACTTGTTTTTTGTAACGATAACGAAAGTGGTTTAAAAGCCATTATTGCTGTACACAATACTATTTTAGGGCCAAGTTTAGGCGGTACTCGTTTTTGGAATTACAACAATGAAACCGAAGCTTTAATAGATGTATTGCGCCTTTCGCGTGGTATGACCTATAAATCTTCTGTTGCAGGAATAAACTTAGGTGGAGGAAAAGCCGTTATTATTGGCGATCCTAAAAAGATAAAATCAGAAGCTTTGCTTCGTCGTTTTGGTAAATTTATCAATACCCTTGGTGGAAAATATATTACAGCAGAAGATGTTGGTGTAAATACCCGCGATATGGAAACTATTCATAACGAAACCGAATATGTCGCAGGTTTGCCTGTCAGCATGGGTGGCGGCGGAGATCCTTCTCCTGTTACAGCTTACGGCGTTTACGTTTCAATGAAAGCAAGTGCTAAAGAAGTTTTTGGTAACGATTCGTTAACTGGTAAAAAAGTTTTAGTACAAGGTTTAGGTAATGTTGGTATGCACTTAGTTGAATATCTTGCAAAAGAAAAAGCAATTTTATATGTGTACGATATTAGTGAAGAACGTATAAAAATGGCAGTCGATAACCACGGCGCAACAGCAACCACGCCCGATAAAATGTTTGATTTGGCTATTGATGTATATGCGCCATGTGCTTTAGGTGCTACCTTAAATGATGAGAGTTTAAGCAAATTAAAATGCTCTATTATTTGTGGTGCGGCTAATAACCAATTAGCTGATGAAAAAGTACACGGAGAAATGGTAACTAAAAAAGGTATTTTATATGCTCCTGATTTTGTGGTTAACGCCGGTGGAATCATTAATGTATATTACGAATTAGATGGTTATGTGCGCGAACGTGCTATGGCTCATGCCGAAAAAATTTATGATACAACGGCACATATTATTCAAGTAGCAAAAACAGATAAAATACCAACTTATATGGCGGCTAACCGCATTGCAGAACAGCGCATTGAAGCCATTGGTAAAATTAAAGTAAGATATTAAACTCACAGTAACTAAAAACAACCAACGTTCTTTAAATATGTTTAACCGACGATTTTTACGCATAAAGATAATGCAAGCTTTATATTCTTATTTTAAAGATGAGAAAGCAAATGTAGCAGTATCCGAAAAAAACCTTTTCACTTCTATCGATAAATCGTTTGAGTTGTTTTTATACATACTTGGCTTTTTAAATAACTTACAGTTTGCTGCGCGTATTTCGGTAGAAGAAGCTAAAACAAAGCGCTTGCCTACTGCGGCAGATCTTAATCCTAATTTAAAGTTTGTAAACAATCTTTTTCTTACGGCTTTAAACGATAACAAGTATATTAACGATGCTTGGACTAATTATAAAGTAAGTTGGCAAAACGACCAAGATTTGGTGCGTAAAGTTTTTAACGAAATTAAAAACAGCGACATCTTTAAAGATTACATGAAAAGTGAAGTCCACACGTTTGCTGAAGACAAAAAATTCATCCAAACACTTTTGGAATCTTTTTTATACGAACACGAATTATTTAATTTTTGGTTCGAAGAAAAAAGCATCCATTGGAATGATGATTACTATTACGGATTTTTCTTTCTATCAAAATGGATGGATACCGTTACCGAAACTAAAATGCCTGCACCACAATTATATCGCGATGCAGAAGGCGATAAACAATTCATTAAAGATGTGTTTGTAAAAACTATTTTACATACTGATGAGTTTGATGCGCTAATTGCCGAACACACCAAAAACTGGGAATTGGAACGTATTGCATCTTTGGATGTATTGTTAATGAAAATGGCGCTTACCGAAATAGTTTACTTGCCAATCGTGCCAATAAAAGTTTCTATGAACGAGTATATTGATATTACTAAAGAATATAGCACACCGCAAAGTGGTGGCTTTATAAATGGTATTTTAGATAAAATTGTTATCGACTTAAAGAAACAAGATAAAATACATAAAACAGGCAGAGGGTTATTAGAAAGTTAATTTCTTTTTTTATTAGGTAAATCATAATGTATATACCTTTGCGCACTTGTATTGGTAACATGAAAACAAAACTATTATTAGCGTGCTTATTATTTTGCTCACTCTTGTCTTTTGCACAAGATGATGATGATAGCACCAAAGTAAACAAACAAAAAGGTGAACCTTTAGATGGTATGGATTTTACTTGGTTAAATGGCGGAGATAGACGCACCAAACCAACTTTAGCCGGTAAGTATTTTACGCCAACCGTTATGGTTGATGTTAACGTAACTCACTCTTTCAACAACCCGAATGATAATACCGTTGTAGGCTCTACAGCTTTGGCGCGCAATAACGAATTTCAGGTTAGCAGTGCAAACTTAGGTGGAGATTTTAATTTTAAAGGCGCACGTGCTCACATTGTAACACAGTTTGGCACACGTTCTACCGTTATTCCACGTAACGATGGCAGCGTTTACAAAGGGCAATATCAATTGGCTAATGTATATCGTTATCTTGCCGAGGCCAATGCAGGTTATCATTTTAATGTATTGCACGGTATTAATGTAGATGCTGGCATGTTTATGTCGTACCTTGGTTTAAACTCATATTACCAAGTAGAAAACTGGGAGTATCAGGCATCTTTCACATCAGATAATACGCCTTGGTTTTTTAACGGAATGCGTATACAAATTTTTGCTACAAAGAAATTAAAGATAGAACCCTGGCTTATTAATGGCTGGCAAAGTTATGGCACCTTTAACAGGCAACCTGGTGTTGGTGGCAATATTACTTATTGTCCTAACGAAAACATTAAAATGCTTACCAATGATTATTATGGAAGCGATGCTGCGGGTTTGCCAGGTAGAAAGCGTTTCCATTCTGATAATAGTTTTTTAGCGCGTTATTATAACCGACCAAAATCTAAAGGCATCAGCAAAGCAGCTTTCTCTTTAACTGCCGATATTGGTTTTGAAAAAGGAGATGGTGTTAACGGTTTTACCAGCAGCGCAACAAAAGGACCTGCACAATATTTCTTAAGCGTAATGGCTTATAACCGTGTATGGTTTGGTAAAAATCATTTTGCATGGACGGTTGGCGGTGGTTATATGAAAAATCCTGGCAGGTATTTAGTGCTTGCCCCTTCTGGAGATGCTAGTCCGTTACCCAACCCAAACAACCCAACTACCACAGAAGGCACACACCCGTTTAGTTTAAACCCCGGCGATCAGTTTGAAGGTTGGGATTGCTCTACCAATTTAGATTGGATGCCAAACCAACATGTTTTATTTAGAATAGAAGCGGTACATAGGCACGCCAGCACAGGCTATTTTGCGGGCAGGGGTGGAGTTACCTCGCCAACAGGATACACAACCACTACTATACCTGCTAACTGGGCACCCGATTTAGTTACCATGGAAAACCGTGTAATTGTTGCCGTATTATTTAGGTTATAATGCGTTAGGGATGCGGCAAGAAAGCCTTTTTAAGTACCCTTAAAAAGCTTTACTGCGGGCAGCCCGCCGGCACAGAGATTTCTCGAATTGTTGAAGATGATAATTGCCGGAACGCCCTAAGCTAAAACCTCTATTTCATCTATCTTGCGCAAATCGATAGTAGTTTTGTTTCCGCGCTGCGAGCGCTGCAAAGGTTTAAATTTGGCATTCATGGTTATTTCGTGCCCTTTGTAAGATGAACGCGAATATACGTTTTGCGAATAGGTATCGTTTACGGCGTTAAACATAATAATAAACTCAGCATCAGCTTTTATAAAATCTTCTTTAGTGAAATTATAAACTGGGCTTTCTTCGTTTATGGGATGAACAACCGTCCAGCTAAGTGCCATAAAACCAATTTTATCTATTTCTAAAGGAATGGGTAAAAATAAACGCTCGCCAGTTTTTTGGTCGGTCATAGTTAAGGTAACTTTTACTTCAGTTTCAATCAACTCATTTTGGGTGGTATTGGCTATGCGAAACATGAGCCCAGTAATGCCTTCGTAAGGAGCAACAAGGCAGTTTTTGCTGTAACGTATGTGTGTTTGCGGACGAGAAAATTTACCATACAAAATACCCGTAGCTAATGCAAAACTTAATAAACCTGTCATAGATTCGATGGCAGCGATAGCGCTAACTATAGTGCTTTTTGGATAGATAAAGCCGTAACCAACCGTGGTTAATGTTTGCGCACTAAAAAAGAAAAGCTCCATAAATTTATGTGGCTCATCTACCCCCATTAAATTACCAAAATGCTCAGGCCCTGCCCAATAATATAAACTGGCAAATAAAAGATTAGCTATAAAATAACCACTTAGTACCATAAAAATG
>JBDTJJ010000294.1:0-9446 GCA_039935895.1 Bacteroidia bacterium
CTTCGGTGTTAACGCACAATATGGGCGATATTACCAAAGTAACTTTCTTTATGGAAGAAAGTAAACGCATGGGCATTAAAGTTTTAGGTCCGGATGTAAATGAAAGTTTAGGAGATTTTTCGGTAAATGAAAACGGAGCTATACGCTTCGGAATGGCTGCTATCAAAGGTGTTGGAAGCAATGTAGTTGAAGGTATTGTAAATCAACGTAACGAAGAAGGTGGTAAATACATCAGCATTTTTGATCTTGCAAAAAGATTAGATACAAAAGCAATCAACAAAAAAAGTTTAGAAGCATTATCATTAGCAGGCGCATTCGATTCGTTTGAAGGCATTACGCGCGCTATGTTTTTTGCACAAGATAAAGATGGACATACTTTAGTAGAAAAATTAATTCGTTACGGAAATAGTTTTAATACAGGTAACGAAACCAACCAAGCATCTTTATTTGGAGAAGATAGTGAAGCACAAATTTCTGAACCACCATTACCAAAAGTAGAACCATGGGGACAATTAGAACAACTTGCCAAAGAAAAAGAAGTGGTAGGTTTTTATATTTCCGGTCACCCGTTAGATCAATACAAATTATTAATACAACACGTTGCCAAACAAACTTTACCTGAGTTAGCAGATTTAAAATTATTGGAAGGAAAAGATGTAACTGTTGCGGGTATTATAACAACAGTGCAACATCGCACCTCAAAAACAGGTAAACCGTTTGGTACTTTTGCCATGGAAGATTACATGGGCTCTTTTGAGTTTATTATGTTTGGAGATGATTATATAAAATTTAGAAATTATTTAAGCGAAGGTTTGCAAATTTGCGTTAGAGCCAAAGTGCAAACACGTTTCGGACAAGCAGGTAATTTTGAATGTAAGATTCAGAAAATTGATTTGCTTTCTGAAATGAAAGACAAAACATTTAGTTCCATCAAATTAAAAGTGGGTGCAAGCGATGTGAGTGATGCTTTTGTAGATAAAATAGAATTGCTCATCAACACGCATCCCGGTAAATGCAATATCGAAATTCATGTAGAAGACAAAGTAGAAAACCTATCTGTAAAAATGTTTTCAAAAACTAAGAAGATCGATATTAATGATGAGCTAATGAACGAACTAAACCGACTTAACGGTGTAGAGTGCGAATTGAAGAGTTAGTTAATTACTGCAAACAAATTTTTATTTGTAAATCCCAATAAATAAATCACTATCAGAAGATTTTTTAGCGCGGTACATTCCTTCCGAATTAAAAGGTAATTCAATATTTCCCTTATTATCCATAGCAATTAAACCGCCTTCGCCGCCAATTTTCACCAGCTTATCCATTACCACTAAATCGCAGGCTTGCTTTAAGGTTAGTCCTTTATATTCCATCAAACAAGAAATATCATAGGCAACTACAGAGCGTATAAATAATTCGCCGTGCCCCGTGCAACTAATAGCGCATGTATTATTGTTGGCATAAGTACCTGCGCCAATCATTGGGCTATCGCCCACGCGACCGTATTTTTTATTAGTCATGCCACCGGTGCTTGTGCCTGCGGCTAAATTTCCATTAACATCTATAGCAACAGCACCAACGGTACCAAATTTTTTTTCGCCGTTTTCAAATTTATCTTCGGTATGGTCTAAAACCATGGTATCACTTTCTTTTGCTTTTTGTAATTGATCGTAACGCATCTGCACAAAAAAGTAATCATCGTTTTCAAATTGGGCATTTACTTTTTTTGCGAATTCTAAAGCACCTGCTCCGGCTAAAAAAACGTGTTCAGATTTTTCCATTACGGCACGTGCCAAACTAATGGGGTTTTTAATATTGGTTACACCGGCAACAGCTCCCGCCATTAAATCTTTACCATTCATAATAGAAGCATCCATTTCATTTTTGCCCATATTGGTAAATACGGCACCTTTGCCTGCATTAAATAAAGGGTTATTTTCCATAGATTTTATAGCCAACTCAACTGCATCAAAAGAAGAACCACCTTGCTTTAAAATGGCTTCGCCTGCATTAATAGCATCTTGCAAAGCCGCTTTATAGGCTTGCTCTTTTTCGGCTGTCATAGTGCTTTTTAAAATGGTACCTGCTCCACCGTGTATAGCTATTGCGTATTTATTCATTATAAATTATTTAGTAGATTAATGTTTACCTTTCTTCTTCAATGCGCTTATAGTTGCACCTGGCGACATCACAAATGGCAACTGCCCCCATGATTTGTATTTGGCAACCAGTTCATCTTTTTTAGCATCATCGGTTGCAGCGGTTTGCATATCTATAAAATATTGATGAAAATTATTTATGATTTCGATACCCCCCACCTCACCATGCCCAGGTACTATTTTTTGAATATCAAACATTTTTGGAAAGGTATCAACTGCCCATAAATACCCATCTGGATCGGCACTCCCCATAAGTACAGGCGCTTGTTTATTAAGAATAACATCTCCGGTAAATAACATTTTTCTTTTATGAAGGTAAACAACTACATCGCTTTGGGTATGTACGTTTTTTGCAAGATTAAAAAGTGTTACTGTGTCATCACCCATTTTAATATCCATTTTATCAGCAACCCATTTTGTTGGTAACGATTCTTTGCCTGCTTCTTTATTCCAAAATTCGGGTGTGTAATTGCCGCCAGCTATAATGGTTTGTCCGGTATAAAGTTTATTCCCACCAGTATGATCAGGATGGTAATGTGTATTAATTACTAAAATTGGTTTATTAACTGCAAGTTCTTTAGCTGTTTTATAAAGTTGTTGTGCGGCATCATCCATTTTAGTATCAATAACAATAACCAAACTATCTGAAGTTAAAATGCCGCTGTTTCCGCCGCCGCCCAATACAAGCGTAAGGTTTTTGTCGTATTGAATAGTGGAAACTTGTTTCATTTTTTGCATGAATGGACGCAAATAAATCATATATAAACTTCCCCCAACTACAGCTAATAGAAGGATAATTATACCAAGCCATTTTAATATTTGTTTTACCATTTTATTGTTTTTTAGAGGCACAAATTACAATAAATAAATCATCTTGTTTTGTTAAGAGATGGTGTTAATTTTTCGGCATTTTAACTAAAATCTACATTTTGTGCCGTAAAAATCATTTCTTCATTAGTAACCGGATGATGAATAATAAGTTTAGCAGCGTGTAAGGCAATAGCGTTAGGTTTATAAGGTTTTGTTGAACCATAAAGTTCATCGCCTAAAACAGGGCAACCTAAACTTGCTAACTGAGCTCTAATTTGATGAAACTTGCCGGTGTATAAATCTATATCCCACAAAAAAATATTGCCGTGCGGTTTAGCAGCATACGATAATTTTATTTTTTCGGCATACTCGGTTCCTTCGGGTACAAGTACCGCTTTCTTTTTTTCTTTACGATGCCAATGTTCTAAAACACCTGCGTTTTCTTTGGGAAAATTTGCCGTTAATGCCAAGTATTGTTTAGTTACCTTTCGTTCAGCAAATTGCTCGCTTAAATTTTTAAGATGCTCTCTTTTTTTGGTAAATAAAACTACACCGCTAACCGGTCTGTCTATGCGATGAAGATGCTGCACGTAAGGCAGCGCTTCACCCGTTTTTTGTTTTAAATAGTTTTTTACCTGCTGCAATAAATTAGGAAAGTTGTTTCTGTCGGGTTCTACCATTAAGCCTGCTGGTTTGTTGCAGACTAACAGCACATCATCTTCGTATATAATTTCAGGTTGATTCAATTTTCTTTAAAATTAGGATATAAAAGTAATGCTATTTTTAACACCCTGTTTATAAAGCCTTGTGTATATTAGCAGCTATGGAAAAAGATACTACAGCTAACGAAAAATTTACCAAAGCTTTTATAAATGTTGGCAAGTTAGAAGGCTACAGTTATTTGCTTTTATTAGGTATAGCCATGCCATTAAAGTATGCTTTTAATTTGCCCGAATATGTAAGAATTGCAGGGACTATACATGGCATCTTATTTGTGGGCTTCGTAGTTTTATTGTTAATTATGCTGATAGTAGTTAAGTTATCTCTTAAAAAAGCTGCGTTATCTTTTTTACTTTCTTTAATTCCGTTTGGCACATTTTTTTTAAAAAGAGTAGTTGCCAAATAGCGAAACTATTTTTTTAATTTACTTATGTGTAAATAATATACATACATACCCAATTTTGGGAAAATAAATTCTCATATATATATGTATATATTATAAAAACACGCAAAATTTAAGGTTAAAGCCTGTTTTATTTAGTTGCATAATTTTTGCTTATAGTCTTAAATAAACTTTAAAATTTAAGTCATGAAAAATATTATTTACGCATTTGCAGCTTTGCCATTTTTAGCATTAGCGCAAACTGATGCTAACTTAGCATCTAACGGTTCTTTTGAAGCTGTAACAAAAAAAATTATGGCTCCAGGCTTAGCTTGCGAAGCTTTAGGAATTAGTAGTGCAAATCTTACAACGGTTGATATTTTTAGTAAAAACGCATCTTGCGGTAGCACCGTTAAAGTCCCTAATAATTACATGGGTAATAGAACACCTTCTACTGGAGATAACTACGCAGGTATTATTGCTTATTATGGCGATGAGTCAGGTATTATTCGCGATCTTCCAGGCTATGATAGCTATACAGAATATTTACAAGTTGAGCTTACACAACCATTAGTAGCTGGAAAAACCTATAATGTAAAACTTAAAATTTCTTTAGCCGATAAAAGTGCTTATGCTGTAAGCGGCTTAGGCATAGTTATGAGCAAAGAAAAATTTGCTGTAGATAATAACTCTTATTTATTAATTGAACCCGATATGGTATCAATGAATATTGCAAAAGATAAAGAGTGGGAAACCATAGAAGGTGTTTATACTGCTGAAGGCGGAGAACAATATTTAATTTTCGGAACTTTTGCCGAATATATGGTGGTTGAAAAAGTTATTCCAGATTTTACAAATAACTCTCGCAAAGCTTATTATTATATTGATGATATTTCTGTAACCCCAAGTGGTGTTGCAAACCCTTCAAAAGATTTAGCTTTTACAGATGGATGCTTTAAACTTAAAAATTTAAATTTTGAAACTTCTAAAGCCACTATTCTTCCCGAATCTTTTAAAGAATTGGATGCTTTAGCTTCTTTCTTAAAAAAATATCCAACTCTTACCGTTTATGTAGATGGTTATACAGATAAAACCGGTACTGCAAATATCAATGAAAAACTATCTGAAGATAGAGCAAATGCAGTTAAAACATATTTGGTAAACAAAGGAGTTACAGATAGCAATCTTTTAACAAGATGGCATGGCAGCCAATCTCCTATAGATCGTACTGCCAACAATAGTATGACTAACCGTAGGGTTGAAATTACCGCTTGTTGTTTTAAATAAACAGCAGCTCTTTATAAATCCAAGCCGAAGTTAACGCTTCGGCTTTTTTTATTTCAAAAAATTAATATCCAACATTATCATTCCTAAATTTTAATGGCCTTCCTCCACTTAAATTATTCTTAACTTGGTAGCAAATTATACCGATTATTAAACAAAACTATACTTTTACCCTAAAATGTTAATAAGTTATTGAAAACTTACCAACTTGTAATGTTTTTGCTATTTTAGCATCTCTTAAATGAAAAAAACAGGCTTATACTTATTATTTACTTGTCTCTTATTGGCAATTTTTACGTTTGTTGGGGCAAGCACGGGTAATCCTGTAAAAGAAATTACAGCCAAAGTACCTAATCCACCTAGCTATAAAGCTGTTTCGAAGGAAGAGTTGGTTTATTTAGTTGACAGCATTTTAGACCTTGATAGCATATCTCCCAAAACAATTGAAATGCTTACTAAATATAGTACTGATTTAGAATCTTTAAAGACCAAAAAACTAAGCAATATGCCGGCTACCGATTTTTACGAATCGTTTGATGAAGCTAGTTTTTTTACGCCAGCGGCAGATGTTTTTTGTGCCGATACTTTGAAGCTGGTCATTAGTAACGATTCTTTAGGGGCATACTTCCCACCTATATGTGGAATTATTACCTCAAACTTTGGCTGGAGAGATAAACGTATGCACAAGGGTATGGATATTGACCTTAACCGTGGCGACCAAGTACACGCCGCATTTGACGGCATGGTGCGTATTGCACGCTATAATAGTGGTTACGGAAACGTAGTAATAGTAAGGCATTACAATGGCTTAGAAACTGTTTATGCACATCTTTCTAAAATAAAAGTTAAGCCCGGGCAGGTTGTTATTGCTGGTCAAACCTTAGGTTTAGGTGGCGCAACTGGGCATGCAACGGGTTCGCATTTACATTTTGAAGTGCGGTTTAAAGGTCATGCGCTTAACCCAGCCAACATTATTTCTTTTACAGAAAATAAAACATATAATGATACACTTATCATTCGTAAATCTAAATATGGTATTGCTGCTTTTCCGGCAAATGCAAGCATTTATACCGTGCAAAGAGGAGATAGTTGGTACGAAATTGCCAAACGTTATGCTTTAACCAGCAAACAACTTAGTGCTATGAATGGGACTAGCAATCGTTTTTATTTAAAATTAGGGCAAAAGATTAGAATAAATTAATCACTAAGTTAGTATGACTATTATCATGCTACTGTAGCCTTCTTATCCTTATCTTCACATACAAATTTAAAACGAAAATCATGAGCAGTAATAACACAAAAATTATAGGAGCCCTATTACTTGGTGCCGCAGTGGGCGTGGCTATAGGCATTTTATTAGCCCCCGATAAAGGTAGCGAAACCCGAAAAAAAATGAGCGAAGGAGCGACTGATTTAGCAAACGATGCCGAAGAAGAAATAAAAGATGTAATTGATGCATTGAAGAAAAAAATTACTGAGATGGAAAATACATTAAGCAATGGACTTGATGAGGCAAAAAAAATGGTAGAAGAAAAATCTAATCAAATAAAAAGTAAAATAGCCTAATTATGCAAGAAGAAATAAACAGCGTAGAAAAACTTACCGATAATTTAAAAGAATACGCCAACACGCGTTACGAAATGGTTTCGTTGCAAGTGGCTCAAAAGACTGCCAATATTGGGTCGCAGAGCGTGGCTATTATTTTAATAGCCATTTTTGGAAGTATGTTTTTGTTGTTTATAAACATTGCCGCAGCCTATTATATTTCATCCTTAATGAATAATAATTTTGCAGGATTTTTTATTGTTTCGGGGTTTTACTTTTTGCTAACGCTGATTTTAATTCTTTGCAGAAAGAAAGCTGTTGTACTTCCATTGCGTAACCTTATCATTAAACAAATTTTAAACAATGACTAATACTAAGCCCTCCACTTACGAAGAAGCTACCCAACGCATTGCCGAGCTTACTATTATAAAAAATGTGCAAGAAATTGAATTGAAAAACAATTTGAAAGAGGTTTACCAAAACTTTCAATTAAAAAACATCATTAAAAACACCGTTAAAGACCTTACCCACGATAAAGAATTTAGGCAAGATGGCGTAAGCGCGGTAACCGGCTTGGCAACTGATATGGTTATTGGCAGACTTTTTAATAAAAACAACTCTATAAGTGGTTTCATTAGCACTTTGCTGGTAGAAAAGCTGGCATTACCTTTTATACAGAACAATAAAGAAAAGATTTTTTCTTTTATTTCAAACCTAGTATCAAAAGAAAAAACAAGTAATGAATAAACTTCCTAATATTTTTAATATTAAAGTAGCTGCCAATTTATTTATAATAGCCATTTGCATTGTAGGTATTTATTTTGCGCACCAGGTTATTGTGCCGCTAATACTTGCTTTTTTAATTGCTGTTTTATTACGCCCCGTAGTTGCGTTTTTAAACTTCAAGCTAAAATTTCCGCACGTAATTGCTGTATTTGTAACCGTTATTTTAGCCATAATGGTTGGTGCGGGTATCATCTTTTTCATTAGTAAAGAAATTTCAACATTTGCCCATGATGTCCCTAAAATAAAACAACACTTAAATATGCACTTTCACGATGTGCAATATTGGATTTATGAACGTTTTAATATAAGCTACCACAAACAAAACAATTATCTGGAAAAAGTTTCGGAAGATATGCGCAGCGAAAATGGCCTTATGGGCAACACGCTTGATAGATTTTCTACTATCGTTCTTACCATAATATTAGTGCCTATTTACACTTTTTTTATACTTCTGTACAGAACGCTATTTATTAACTTCTTAACTAAAATGGTGCATATACAACACCATCCTATATTAAAAGAAATTGTAACCGAAGTTAAAGTGGTTATACGCAGTTATATAGTTGGTTTATTATTAGAAATGGGCATTGTAGCCACCTTAGTATCAGCAGGCTTAATGATTGTGGGAATAGATTACGCCATTTTTATTGGAGTAATAGCTGGCATTTTAAACTTAGTGCCTTACATTGGTATTTTAACCGCCGCTTCACTTAGTATAGCTGTAACTCTTGGAGGATCTTCTGAATTGGGAGATATTTTTGGTGTAATTATTGTTTTTTTAGTGGTCCATTTATTAGATAGCAATGTTTTAATACCACGCGTGGTTAGTTCTAAAGTAAAAATTAATGCACTTGCAGCCATATTTGGCATAGTTTGCGGCGGTACATTAATAGGCATTGCGGGTATGTTTTTAGCATTGCCGGTAATTGCTATTATAAAAGTGGTGTTCGACAGGGTACCTGCGCTTTCGCCATTAGGTTATCTTTTGGGAGATACCATACCAAAAACATTTGATTGGTACAGTATAAAATTACCCGATTTAAATATGGGAAACGAACATCCTGATGATACTCCTAATGCTACAGAAATTGAACCTCCAACTGAAAACGGGTAGTAATGTGCTGTAATTCCATACAGCTTATATCTAAATTTCTCAAATGTAATTAATGTGTATTTTTGCGCAATAATTTTTAATAAATGGAATTAACAGAACAAGAAATTACCCGTCGTCATAAACTAACTGAGTTAAGAAATTTAGGTATCAATCCTTATCCACCCGAAGAATTTACGGTAAACGTTACCACTGCCGATATTAAGGAAAACTACGAACGCGATAAATTAAATTATAAAGATATTAGTATTGCTGGTCGCTTAATGAGCGTGCGCGATATGGGTAAAGCTGCTTTTGCCGAAATACAAGATGCTACAGGACGCTTACAATTTTACATTAAACGTGATGAAATTTGCCCGGGCGAAGACAAAACTTTATATGATGCCGTTTGGAAAAAACTATTAGATATTGGAGATGTTATTGGTTTAACGGGTTATGTATTTACCACTAAAGTGGGCGAAATTTCTATACACGTAACCAATATTAAATTGCTTTCAAAAGCACTTCGCCCCTTGCCTATCGTTAAAACTGATGATACCGGCAAAGCGCATGATGTTGTTAGCGATGCAGAGTTTCGTTACCGCCAACGTTATGTAGATTTAATAATTAATCCAAACGTAAAAGATACTTTTATTAAACGCACGCAAAT
>JBDTJJ010000295.1:0-31253 GCA_039935895.1 Bacteroidia bacterium
TTGGAGCAAAAAATCTTACTTCAGATTCGGTTACAATAGACACAACAAACTATCCTGTTTATTTAATTTTATTTTTAGATAATAAATTAAGAAAAGATGGTTACAAACTGGAAGCCCTTTTTGATTACGCGCAATACAAACCTGCCGAATTTAAAAATATTCCACTATTTTTTATTTCCAATTTTAATGATGCTTGCGAAGGGTATAAAGAAAATCAAGAATTAAAAGGAGATTTCGATTCATTAAAAATCAACCTTCCAAGTTTTCATCCATTATTAGCGCATGGCAATAATGCTAAAGAAGCCTATTTTAAAGGTAAACCAAATTACGTGTTTAATTATTTTGCTGTATTGATTGATAAAAAGAGACACATACGCGGTTATTACGATCCAAGCCAAAACTCGGAAATAAAACGCATGGTACAAGAATATAAACATTTAAAAACAAAAGATGAATACGCAAACACCTTGGAACAAAATAAAATTTATAAAAAATAAAAGCATTTATTTATTTGCCTTTGTAGCATTATTTGCTTTTGCTTGCAATCCAAAAAAAGCAGAAGAGAAAAAATTATTGCTTCCGGTTTATGGAACCAAAATAGTTTTCCCTGATAAAAAAGATACTACGTATCACCTTGTTGGAGATTTCTCATTACTTAACCAATACAAAGAAGTTGTAACACAAAAAACAACTGAAAATAAAATTTATGTAGCTAATTTTTTCTTTGCTACTTGTGAGAGTATTTGTCCGGCCATGACCAACCAACTTACCCGCGTGCAAAAAGCAGAAAAAGACGATGCCGATTTTTTAATTTTATCGCATACCGTAAACCCAATGCATGATACGGCCGAGGTGTTGCTTCAGTACGCAGGTAAATACGGTGCACAAAAAAACAAATGGCATTTTTTAACCGGCGATAAAAAGGTTATTTACAAACTTGCTAAAGATGATTATATGGTAAACGCTTTACAAGATGATGGTACGCCCGAAGGATTTATACACAGCGAAGCCTTATTACTAATTGATAAACAAAAACGCATACGTGGTATTTATGATGGCACCGATAGTTTGCAAGTAAACAAATTAATAAACGATATTTCTATTTTAAAAACAGAAAAATAATGAGCGACAAAGCCGTATTTAGATTTGTAATTGCCATCAGTATTTTTGTGTTTGGTGTGGTGGTGGTTTTAAACCAAAAAATATTACCTCGTCCCGATGTAATGCCGTCTTTTGTACAATACCTGCCGCCATTAAACGCTACCCTTAATGGAACTTGCACCATTTTATTACTAGCATCGCTATGGTTTATTAAAAGAAAAAACATTGCTATGCACAAAAAAATAAACCTTACAGCGTTTGTGTTGTCGGCTTTGTTTTTAGTGTCGTATATATTGGCACACTACTTTATGCCCGATATAAAATTTGGAGATATAAACCACGATAATATTTTAGATGATGCAGAAAAAAATTTAGCCACAGGTCGCGGTCTGTATTTATTTATACTTATTACACACATTATTTTAGCCGCCCTTGTTTTACCCTTGATTTTAATTTCGTTTTACTTTGGTTTGAAAAACGAAGTGGTAAAGCATCGAAAAATTGTTCGTTTTAGTTACCCAATTTGGTTGTACGTAACCATAACAGGCGTGGTGGTGTATTTAATGGTTAAACCATATTATCCTTTTTAAAATGAAAGTGAAAACATTACTTGCTATTTTGTTTTTTTTACTACTAAGCATTGGGGCTTACTCGCAATGCGCTATGTGCAAAGCCGCTGCAGAAAGCGATTTACAAAATAACCCAAACTCATTTGCGCAAGGTTTAAACAAAGGCATTCTTTTTTTAATGGCCATGCCCTACCTTATTGTTGCCGTAATTTTTAGAAATGATCTTGCTGTGTTTTTTAAAAACTTGGGTAATAAAGAAAAAACGCCTTTCAATAAAAAGAGTTTAAATAACCTAACGTTTTTGTTAACGTTTATAAGTTGCATTGTTGTACTATTTGCTTTATTCATTAGCCTTTATAAGGCGTAATAATTAGCGTTAGGGATGTAGGCAGAAAGCCTTTTTTCTCAAAAAAAAGCTTTACGCCAGCAGCCCGACGGCGCAGAAGATTTCTCGACTTCGCTCGAAATGACGAAGCGCCGGAACGCCCAAAAACAGATTGCCTTGTGCCTCGCAATGACGATTAAGAAAGTTTATCGGCTAATAATTTCATTTCTACCATAGGCGAAATGTTTTCGTAACATATATTGTAAACGGCTTCTGTAATAGGCATATCAACTTGATACGTTTTATTTATTTCGTGTACGCACTTAACAGCAAAATAACCTTCGGCAATCATGTTCATTTCTAACTGCGCCATTTTAACGGAATAACCTTTACCCAACATAGTGCCAAACATTCTATTACGACTAAATTGAGAATACGCCGTAACCAGCAAATCGCCCAGGTAAGCAGATGCTTTTATATCTCTATCTATTGGATGAACAGCTTTTACAAAACGCTCTATTTCTTGTATGGCATTGGAAACAAGCACCGATAAAAAATTATCGCCATAGCCTAAACCATGGCAAACACCACCTGCAATGGCAACCACATTTTTAAGCACAGCAGAATATTCTGTACCGTAAATATCATCGCTACAGGCAACTTTCATATATCGGCAACGAAGTAATGCAGCTAAAGTTTCTGCGTTTTTTATTTCAGTGCAAGCAAGTGTTAGGTAAGATAGTTTTTCGAGTGCGACTTCTTCTGCGTGACAAGGACCGGCAATTACACCAATTTGATTTAAGGGAACATCAAACTGTTTGTTTAAATATTCGCCCACAATTAAATTGTATTGCGGAATGATGCCTTTAATGGCCGAGAAAATTATTTTATCAGCCAGTATTTCTTTCGGTAAATTTTTAATGGTATCGTGGCAAAAGGCCGATGGAACAGCCAATACAACGATGTCGGCATTTTTTATACAAGCCTCCACATCATAAAAAAGTTTTAGCTTGTACTCGTTAAATTGTACCGAGCTTAAGTAACGCGGGTTATGTAAATTTTGTTTTACATAGTTGCAATCATCCTCGCTACGCATAAACCAATTAACTTCTTGCAAATTATTTGACAATAATTTTACCAAGGCAGTTGCCCAACTTCCACTACCTATAACAGCTACTTTTGCTTGCATAAATTAATTAGTTTGTACTACTTGTTCATCACGCAAAGCGTTTTCGCCGCGCATTTTTTGTAACACACGCGCAACGGTTATAACGTCTTTTGCGCAATAAGTTTTAATGCGTTCTAAATTTTTTTCTTCGTAATATACTTTGGCAACCTGGCTTCCGTCAATGTCATCTTTTGGAGTAGGGATATTAAAAAGAGCCGCTAATAATTGCAAAGAAGTATAGCTTTTATAATCGCCAAACTTCCACATTTCCATGGTATCAAGGTGTGTAATTTCCCAAGGTTTTTTACCTTGAATTTGTAAGGTAGTTGGCAAGCTAATTCCGTTAACCAACATTCTACGACACATAAATGGAAAATCGAACTCTTTACCGTTGTGCGCGCATAAAGCATGTTCGGTAAAATGTTTTTCTAAAGTCGATTTAAAATCTTCAAGCAATATTTTTTCGTCATCGCCATAAAAAGATTTTATACGAAATTCGGAACCATTAAAATAACCAATGCAGATACAAACTACCTTAGCAAACTCAGCATAAATGCCGGCTTTGGCATATTGTTGTTCGGGCGTAACTTCTTTGTTGTATTGCCATTTTAAATCCCATAGTTTTTTAAACGGCTCATTTAATTTTTGGTAATCATACACCAAAGGCACGGTTTCAATATCTAAAAAAAGAATTTGGTTTATGTTCATGTTATTTAATCATTACACCTTTTTTGTTGAGAAAAGGTATGGTTATAAAATTATTCTCTTGTATGCTTTCGGGTAAGAACACAAATTTTTTGTCGTAAATAGTTTTGTTAATATAAAAACTAACCCAATATTCATTTGCCAAACAAAAAACATCTTCCATAATGGGTTCGATTTTAGAATAGGTGTGCGGCTCTACTTTTTCCATAAAATGGCGCAGCGTAGATGTTTGTAAATTACGGTTATCAATCTCTCCATAGCCTTTAGAACTTACAATAACATTTTCTAACGAATTGTTTTTTAAATTTACCAAATACACCATCCAACCATTTTGATCTTCACTATTTTCAGGAACAATAGCTACCGCAATATCTTCTGCTTGTTGAATTAAATCTTCTGCCTTCATTGTTTCACAAATTTAAAAAACTTATTGAGAGAAATAAATACAATTTTGCATCATCCAGCATGATAGTCACAGCATTTAATGTTGTATGATAATTTTTTGTATCGAAGTATTCTTATCCGCATTTATAGTGATAAAATAAACGCCATCGTTTAAACCACTCACATCAATCCCCTGCTCTTTGGTGCTTATTATTTTACTTCCTAATAAATCAGATAACTTTATTTCAAGAATGTTTTTTCCCTCTACATAAATTTTGTCTTTTGCGGGATTAGGGTAAACTCTTATCTCTTTGTCATCCATAAAAGTTTTTATACTAGCCGTAGTTTGTATATAAACTGTAACCGTGTCATAAAACACATTATTGTTTGGGCAAATTTTAGTTACGTAATACGTGGTTGTTTGTGTTGGTTTACTCCAAGGTCTTGCATCATTATTGCTACTTAAATAAGTTGCCCCACTTAAACTATTTTGCCAATTGTAAACACTATTATCTGTATTAATTGTACCAAGTCTTATGCTGTCTCCTGCTTTAATATATTTATCGTAACCTGCATCCCAATAAGTATTACAAGTACCGTCTATTTCATAAACACTTGCGCCGTCTACATAATAATAAGCCTGAAAATAATATGCACCATTAGTAATTATTTTTAAAGTATCCGATAAAGAATCGATGCTAAAATTCCCTATTACTAAATATTTTTCATTAGCCATTGCTATAAATGTATCTTGTACCATAATCCAATTTACTGTGTCTTTTAGAATAGTTGTATTTTTAATTTGAGGATTTGGAACATTTATGAAATTATTAAGTGATGATGGCACAGATATTACCGAATCTGAAAAGAACATTCCCATAGTAGCAATAGCCCAACCCTCAGAGCGACTACGATTTACATACATAGTAGAAAGATATTTATGGCCAGTAATTAAAGAATCACTTAATTTTATCTGAATGTATTCTCTATCTGTATTGTTTCCAGAAGCTGATGACGTATATATTCCTGAAAAACCATTTCCATTACAACAATCTTGCTGATACTCATAGACTGTGTTTGGCACATTAAATCCGCTATTTATAGTTGCACAAGCATTAAAATAATCTGGCGTTCCACCAGCGTTTAACCAACCAGTTGCATACGTAATTTGATATTGATTATTTGGGCATGTATCATTAATTTCAAAATACCCATTACTAACTAAATTCTGCGCCTTGGTAAAATAATTACTAAGGCACAGGATAAACATCAATATGGTTATGTTTTGTTTCATTGTTTATATTACTGCATAACCACGAACTTGCCGATTTTGATTAGCTTGTCGTTTGATATAACTCTGTAGAGATACATTCCGTTTTGCAAATAGTTATTTTTGATCTGTATGTTTGTTCCCGTCGCAGGCATATTATAAGTTACTACTAATTTACCGGTAATATCCATAATTTCCAAACTGGCATCTTCTTTAACGCTGTAATCAATATTCATAGTTCCATTGTTCGGATTAGGATAAAGATTTATAGATTCTCCTTTATCCATAAATTGCTGTATATCCATACAGCCAATTGTTACCCTTGCTGTGTCAATTATTTTACATTCTAAAGCATTGGTAAGGCTGTTTTTTATCCACACAGTAGCAATGTATGTACCCGGACTATTTACTGTTAATTGTGCGCCAACATGCCCACCTGTCCATGTGTAACTATTATTTGTATGAGGTGCAATTGGTATGGCAGCATTTAAAACAATCGGAAAATTGCTCGTGCTGCATAAAGCGGTATCATGTAAAATATTTGGATTACTTGTATTTACAAACAAAAGTGATATGGAATCAATTGTGGAAGAATAAGGTGCTGTTTCTAATAGACTAGCGGTTGATGACATGACGTTAACTGTGTAAGTCCCGCTACTTGAAACAGAAATTGTTTGCGTAGTAGCTCCAGTTGACCAATGATAAGTATAACCTTGGCCCACACCTGCATCTAAAACCATAGGTAAAGTTAAGTTGCCGCAATAAACACTATCTCTGTTTAAATTAGCTTTAGGTTTTATATACACATACACTGTAACGGTATCTGTAAATATATTGTTATTTGGACAGGTTTTAGTTACATAATATGTTGTTGTTTGGGTGGGCTTACTCCATGGGCGAGCATCTGTATTACTGCTTAAATAAGTTAAGCCGCCTAAACTGTTTTGCCATGTATAACTACTATAATCTGTATTGATACCTCCCAATCTAATACTATCTCCTGCCGCAATGTATTTGCTAACTCCTGCATCCCAATAGCTATTGCAGCTGCCGTCTATTTCATATACGCTTACTCCATCAATATAATAATAAGAATAATTAAGATTGGAGTTGTCGTATACTTTTGTGGTATCACTCGTTGAATCAGGACTAAAATTACCAATCGTTAAATATTGATTTAAACTCGTGCCATTAAGAGTATCTTGGACAAGTAACCAATTTAAAGTGTCATTTAACAATTTCCTGTTTTTTACTTGTGGATTTTGAATATTAAATAGTCCAACTCCATTTGGAGCTTGAATAGGAGCATTTGTAAAATACATTCCAATGCCAGCAATTGCATAGTTATAATTATTACATTGATTTACATAAAATGAGGCTATATATTTTTTTCCAACTTTTAATGAGTCAATTAATCTTGTTTGGATGTATTCATTTCCATTATTAGGAGCAGGAAATTCATAAGTATATATTCCTGCAAAAGCGTTTCCGCTAAAACCATCTTTTTGATAACCATAAACAGTATTGGGGATATAACAAATCGAGTTAATATTAGAACAAGTATTGAAATAGTCAGGTGTTGTATATGAAGCAGCGTTAATCCATCCAGTCGCGTAATTAATCTTACTATAATTGTTAGGACATGTGTCATGCATTTCAAAATACCCATTACTAACTAAATTCTGTGCCTTGGTAAGATGATTACCAAAGCACAGAATAAATATCAATATGGTTGGGATTTGTTTCATTGTTTATATTACTGCATAACTACGAACTTACTGATTTTAATTAACTTGTCTTTAGATATAACCCTGTACAAGTACATTCCATTTTGCAGGTAGTTGTTTTTTATCTGCATGTTTGTTCCTGTAGCAGGCATGTTATAAGTTACTACTAATTTACCTGTTATATCCATGATTTCCAAACTTGCATCTTCTTTAACACTATAATCAAGCGTCATGCTTCCATTATTCGGATATAACTTTACCTTTTGATTGTTTAAACAATATTGCAAACAAATTTATTTTTATGGCGAGGAGTTTTTATTTTTGAAAGATGATTCCTGCCACAGCCGAACAAAATAACATCGCCTTACTAGCTTCTAAATTTATTAATCATACGCAAAAAAATATTTTTCTTACAGGTAAAGCGGGTACAGGCAAAACGACTTTTTTAAAACACATTGTTCAGCACACACACAAAAAATCTATCATCGTTGCACCTACGGGTATTGCGGCTATTAACGCGGGTGGTGTAACTATTCATTCCTTGTTTCAATTGCCTTTTGGTGCTTACGTTCCGCTTAATCAAACCAATACTTCGCAGCATGTTAGTTTAAAAATAAGTGATCCTATTTCGCTTATAAAAAATTTACAAATGCACGAAAACAAACGTAAACTTTTACGCGAGTTAGAACTTTTAATTATTGATGAAGTAAGTATGTTGCGTGCCGATTTATTGGATGCGATAGATATGGTGTTGCGCTACGTACGCCGTAAACAGAGTCCGTTTGGAGGTGTGCAGGTTTTATTTATTGGAGATTTGTTGCAACTTCCCCCTGTTATAAAAAACGAAGAGTGGGAGTTTTTAAAAACACATTATAAGAGTATTTATTTTTTCGATTCGCAAGTTCTTCAAAAAGAAAAACCAGTTTATATTGAGTTGGATAAAATTTATCGTCAGGCAGATGACACTTTTATTTCTTTGCTCAATAATTTACGTAACAATCAAATTACCGAGTACGATATTGAACTTTTAAATAAGTATTATAAACCTGATTTTAAACCAAAAGCCGACGAAAATTATATAACACTTACCACTCATAATTACAAGGCACTTGAACTGAATAAAACTTTTTTACAGGAATTAAAAAACAAATCATTCTTCTTCGAGGCCTTGATAGAAGATGATTTCAGCGAATACGCTTATCCGATAGAAAAAACGTTGGAGCTTAAAAAAGGTGCGCAAGTTATGTTCGTTAAAAACGATTCGACAGGTGCACAGCGATTTTTTAATGGAAAAATTGGTGTCATTTCTTTTATTGATGTTGATGATATTGAAGTACAATTTGAAGACGGAACAAAACTATTTCTTGAAAAATATACTTGGGAAAACATAAAATATAAACTGAACGAAACCACTAACGAAATTGAAGAACAAACCGTTGGCATGTTTACGCAATATCCGGTGAAATTGGCTTGGGCAATTACCGTGCATAAAAGTCAGGGCTTAACTTTTGATAAAGCCATTATAGATATTGGCGCAGCCTTTGCGCCCGGACAAGCATACGTTGCCTTGTCTCGATTGCGCTCTTTGCAAGGCTTGGTGCTTACCTCAGCTATAAAATATAACGGCATAACACAAGATGCTAAAGTGGTTGAGTTTGCCAAGACAAAAGCCGAACAAGAAAACTTAAACGAGTTAATTAAAAAAGAAGGTTTGGTTTTTTTACGAAATTATTTATTGCAATGTTTCGATTTTGGAGTGCTTGCATTTAATGTAAAAGAACACGTTGAAAGTTACAGCAAGGACGATAAAAAATCTTCCAAACAAAAACATTATAAATGGGCTGTAGAATTAAAAAAAGACCTCGATACAATTAAACCGAACGCCGATAAATTTTTAAATCAACTTTCAAATATTATTGGTTTAAAAGAAGACGGTTATTTGGAAACCCTTAAGGGGCGAGTATTCTCAGCTAAGGAATATTTTTTACCATTTTTTAAAACGAGTTCCGCAACTATTTTTCAACAGATAGAAAAAATCAAGACAGAGAAAAAAATTAAAACATATTTTAATGAATTGTTAGAATTGGAAACTCAATTTTATGAGCAGACAAAATTAATTGGCAAAGCCGAGTTATTAGTGAATGCGTTTTTAAACAACACCGAATTTACCAAGGAAGATTTAGCTATTATTTTAAACGACAAAACAAGGTTAGATCAAATAAAACAAGCACACACAAAACCCGAAACAGAAAATAAAGAAGTTGTTTATTACGAAGAAGAAAAACCAGCAGAGAAAAAACCAAGTAAAATTCCAAAAGAAAAAAAGAGTTCTACTAAAAAAGAGAAGATAGATACTAAAAAAGAAAGCTTTGTTTTATTTACACAAGGCAAAACAATTGTTGAAATTGCACAAGCAAGAAACATGGCAAACAGCACTATTGAAGGGCATTTGGCCTACTACGCTGCTAAAGGAGAAATTGATGTTAGCAGCATTGTTTCCGATAAAAGAATAGAAGAAATTGTAGCTGCTGCCAAAACCTTAGATACTTTTTTACTAAATCCCATCAAACAATTGCTGGGCGCAGAATATAGCTATGGCGAAATTAAATTAGCACTTGCTTCGCATTTAGCTAAGGATAATAATTAGGTTGATTAAAAAAAATTCAAAATGAAGCGTCATGCTGAACTTATTTTCAGCATCTCAAACAGATTCCGAAACAAGTTGGGAATGACGGAACGGCTAAAAATTACTCGCCATTTGCATCTATCTCGCATTCAAAAATTTCTGCAAAGTATTTTTTAAACCTGCGTTTAACTTCTTCCATATCAACTTTTCTTCCAAGTTCTTTTTCGAGTGAAGTAACTGCTTTATCTGCAATTCCGCAAGGCACAATATGATTAAAATAACTCATATCAGCATTTACATTAAACGCTAAACCGTGCTTGGTAACCCACCTGCTGCAGTGCACACCAATGGCACAAATTTTACGCGCTGTTTTTGTATCTGCATCTAACCATACACCGGTTTCGCCTATACTACGACCAGCTTTAATGCCGTAATCTGACAAAACTTTAATAACAGTTTCTTCTAGCAAGCGTAAATATTTATGTATATCGGTAAAGAAATTTTCTAAATCTAAAATAGGGTAAACCACCATTTGTCCGGGACCATGATAGGTAATATCTCCTCCACGATTAATTTTATAATACGTTGCGTTTATTCCTTTTAAAAACTCCTCAGAAATTAATAAATTATTTTCATCACCACTTTTGCCCAATGTATAAACATGTGGGTGTTCTACAAACAACATATAATTATCGGTTGCCTGCTGCTCTTTTTCTGGCAAAGAGCGATTATGCGTTTTTTGCTCAACAATTTTTTGCTGTAATTCTTCTTGATAATCCCAACAGATTTTATAATCAATAAGCCCTAAATCTTCACACAAAACCCGTTTATTTTTTTCGGGCATGGCTTAGTCGTCGGTAGGTTCTGGCGCTTTTTTAAATCCGGCTTTTTTAGCTTTTAGTTTTTTAGGCCAAATAACATTTATCAATTGGTTGTCTTTTGTGATAAGTGTTTTGCTAATTCCATTATTAACCGTAATATCTTTAACATCACTTTTCCAAACACGTTGCACTTGGTCGTAAGTACCATCATCCAACATAATATAAAATAAATCTACTTTATGCTCTTTTACAACTGCTTTACCCTGAAAACACTCGGCGTTTGCTCCAACACGAAATACCACAATTACATCGGTATAAGTACCATCACCCACCTCTTCTGCGCCGCGTTCATCAAATTTTTGCGACCATTTATTGTAGCAGTTAAGTTCTACCTTGGTAGTTTCTTGAGCCAACATATTTAATGAAAACGTAAGGGCTAAAATCGTAATTATTTTATGCATCGTATTTTGTTTTATGTAACAATATAAATTTGTTAATTTTATATCCGTTAAAAGTAAAAAAATTTCTTAATACTTAATACTAAAATTATGCTGGTTAAAGTGTATGGTTGTGCTGTTTATGGAATATTAGCTACAAAAATTACAGTTGAAGTTAACATTGTGCCGGGTGTAAATTTTTATTTAGTCGGCTTACCTGATAACGCTGTTAAAGAAAGTCACCAACGCATTGATGCCGCTTTAAAAAACAATGGCTACAAAATACCGGGTAAACAAATTACCGTAAACATGGCGCCAGCAGACATTAAAAAAGAAGGCTCATCGTACGATTTAACATTGGCTATTGGCATACTTGCTGCATCCGATCAAATAAAAACAGATATGCTGCCAGATTATGTAATTATGGGCGAACTTGCTTTAGATGGATTTATTCGTCCTATAAAAGGCGTTTTACCCATTGCTATAAAAGCTAAAGAAGAAGGGTTTAAAGCCATTATTGTTCCACAAGAAAACGCTGCCGAAGCTTCTGTGGTAGAAGGTTTAGAAGTGTATGCGGCTAATCATATTAAAGATGTAATTGCTTTTTTTGATGGAGAAATTTCTTCATTAGAGAAATTAAATTTCAATGCCGATAAATTTTTTCATCCTGATGAAACCCTTGATATTCCTGATTTTGCAGATGTACGCGGACAAGAAAACATTAAACGTGCTTTTGAAATTGCGGCTTCTGGCGGACATAATGTTTTGCTGATTGGTCCTCCAGGGGCAGGTAAAACAATGCTTTCTAAAAGATTGCCATCTATTTTACCACCATTAACTTTAAATGAAGCACTCGAAACAACCAAAATACACAGCGTAACTGGTCGACTTGGAAAAGGCGGAGGTTTGGTTGTGCAGCGTCCGTTTCGCAGCCCACATCATACCATAAGCGATGTCGCCTTAGTTGGCGGCGGAGTAAATGTCAATCTCCAAAGATGGTGCGAAAGTTCCAAAGAAGTTGCGAAATTAACATCTTAAGATATGTCTGATATTTACTCACACATCAAACTACCTAAATCAAGCGAAAAATATTTGCCAAATAGGCATTGGGCGGTCTTAAATCCTGGAGTTGTTACTAAGGATGATAAAAATCGCTACAACTGTAAAATATGGTTGGTGGATGCTAATTGGAAAGAAAAATGGCCTGACTTTACAAATTATAACGACCTTGATAAAGAGCAAGAAACACAAGCAAAGGCTAAAATTCTACCATTATTAATTTCCGGCGATCTTCCCATCGAATTACTTGGAGGAATATCTTCTGGAGTCATAATAAACAACGATAGAAAGTATGTAGGGGAGCAGAAAAGTAATCGAGTGACGATAACCTTAGAAAACGCTCTTAGAAAAAAGATTAGAAAGCTTAAAGAGATTGTTTCGAAAGACTTGTTTCGGTTAACTCCCTTTTTTCCTTACCAAGGAGATTTACCATGTATAAGCTATTCAACAGAAATTTCCGGGAGACCTATAAATTATATTATCCCGTGTTTTGAAATTGCAAGGTATTATTACTTTTCCAGCGATAAATTGACTAAAATGATTTTTCGTAACTCTTATAAAACTGCGTTTTCAATTCCTGAATTAACCGAAGATGAATTGGGTAATAGAGTAGTATCATTATATTTTAACAAAACATATACGCCCCTAACAAGAAGGGTTCTAGCAAAATTAGCTTTAAGCGAAGAGATGAGGCTACAGGCAGACTCAGTTTATAAATCGTTTCTTGCTAATGAACTTTTACAAACTAGTTTTTTTTCGTCACAATCAATTAAACTTGATACTAATGGTGTTTACTTAGATAACGATGAAACGAATTATTTTGTAAAAAATATTATCGCAACAGATGAGAAAAATCCCTTTAATATTTTGCAATGGAAGCTTCTTAGAGATAAGTCATCTACAGTTGTTCTAGAACCCGAGGAAGTTAAAGGAGGAAGTGGGTCGCGACCAATTTCTAAATTTAAGAATAATCCCGTTGAAGTAGCTCCTGGCGTTGATCCTCTACCGGGCTATTCTGAAGATGAATATGATATTATAAGAGGAAATGAAGCCAAAAGCATTTTTGACGAAGAAACTGTTATCGATTACCGCATTCCCAAAGAAGATCAAAAAAATAAATACTTTGAAAAACCAATAAAATTTCTTCCTGAATTGGACGGAGTGGGAACGGGAGATGGAAATGATCCAAATTCAACCGTTCGAGGAGGCCAAGGTACCTTTATCTCAGAAAAACCAGAAGAGAGACAGTCCTTTATTCGTAACCTATTAGCCGCTTTAAAAACCGGAAACTTTTTAGTTACATTATACAATTTTAATGCAAAAAGCGATATCGATTTGTTTTTGGATATTGATGTTAAGACTGCTCCACTCAACGATAATCTAACAATTATAAAAATAAGAAGTGGCCAATTAGGAAGGAATTTCTATTTTTTCGATAAAATGTTCTATCCCTATAATCAAATGCGATGCGCTATTATAAGTTTAAAAATAGGTAAAGAATTAACAAAAACAGACGTGGAAGAAATTATTGAATTTTCTACAGATGCTCTAAATTGGCATAATCTTGAATTACTTGATATTGAAAAAGAGTCTAGATGTGAAATACAATGTTTTAACCATTACAGCAAAGGAAAATTAATTTCCGTTGACGAAGCATCCCTAAGAATCTTGAGATATTTAAATAAAAATAAAGATATTCGCTCCGCTATAAAATAAGTACCTCATTTTGCTAAATAAGAATATAATACTCAAGTTTATCGAAGGCCGAGAAATATTTTCCAGCAAAATTTTTAATCAGGTGTGGTTAATCGGTAGTTTCGCAAAAGACAAATCACATGAAAAAAGTGATATTGATTTTCTAATTGAATATAACGAAAGCGAAATGTCAAGTTCAAATTTAGACGCTTGGGCAAACAGTATTAACTCGCTCGAACGACACTTTAATCGAGAGGTTCAATTTATACCCTCTGACAGATTTCCCGAAATGGACTTAGATAAAGAAGCTATTAAAATTAAATAAAATTCTAAAAAGGAATTTATAATTACAGTGTTACTCAAAAAGCTTTTTAGGTTGTATATCAAGTGCGTCCGCGATAAGCGCTAATTTCTTAATCGAAATATTATTGTTTCCATTCTCTACACGATTTATAAACTCCCTGGTTAACCCAGTCTCGTAAGCTAATTGACTTTGAGAAAGCTCCTGCGATATACGTAGTTTACGAATATTTCCTCCTACAACAACAGCGATATCGATTTTGACTTTTTTCACACTAGTAAAAGTGCAATAGGCAAAATTTAATTGTGTGATATATACATCACTATTTAAAGGTTTAATTATATTTGTGCATCTAACATATTATGAAGAATTGTAAAATAAAAATTAATCGATGTATTAAAGGCCTATGGTTTTTAAAAAACGTTTGTGCCTTGGTGTTATTTTCTGTGTTATTTAACTCGTGTGGTGACTCTAGCAACAAGTACATTGGAAAACATACCATCAACATTCCTCTAGTAATCAAAAATTACGATTTTACAAAGAAGATAGTAAGCTTTGGTCTTTCCTCAAGCCCCGAAGTACACTATATTGATGTTTTTACATCAAGCATAGAGTTTTATAAAACAGATGCAGGAACCTTAAGCGGACAGTTTAAATATGTACGGCCCGAAGATGATCGTTCTAAAATTTACGCTCATCCTTTGTCAATAGGAGAAGATAACTTTGAACTTAAAAATATGAGGTCGTCTAATGACACATTATTTTTTGTTATCACGTCGGGACCTGTGCAAAATATGTTTTTTGACGGATGGATCACTCAAACCGGAACTGATTATTTTATTGGATTACCTAAAAAGCTTTTTTCGTTTGTACACTCTCGGCACTGTACAGAAAATTTATTTTTTGAATCTCGAGATTTTATTTGTTTTAAGGCTGATCAAGATGCCGATAGAAATACTCTTTTTAAATGTCAGGTTGATTCTTTACAAAAGCTTATTAATGTTAATCCAAAATTTGTTCCTAAATGGGAGGGTGATATTGATTTTCTAAATGGCTTAATTAAGTAACTTTTTCATTTGCTAGGTGGAAGAAATAAAAGATATGGTAAAATTAAAAAAACTATTATCTTGATATGAATGATTTATTTAGAGGATGGTTAAAAACCAAAAATCCTAAAAAAATTATTCTAAAAAAAAATGATGTTGTTATATAGTTGAAGATTTACTTACCACTCTTCTACTGTTCCACAATCAATCTTTTTGTATTAACCCCTTCTGAAGTTGTAAGTTTCACTGTATATACACCATTAGCTAAGCCATTTACGTCAATTTCAGCATTTGATGATTCTTTATAAATAAGTTGGCCAATAGAATTAAATATTTCTATTGTAAATAAATAACCTAAATTTTTATCCAACTCTATTTTAAAATTTCCTTTGTTAGGATTCGGATAAATTGCGAAATTTGGTTTATAAGAATTATAATTTTCAATTCCAGCTAAAGCATCGTTGCGTTTATACCAAATTGGGGAAGTCCAAATCCTATCTGTATCACCTTGCGTAATATCTAAGTAATAATAATTAGTTGCAAGATTAGCTAGGGGTGCAGTATATAAAAGTGTGCTTGAATTTGAAACAGAAGTTAGTAAGGTTGGCGCAATGCCGCTACCCGGAATACCTGAGTAAACCTTTATTGATGTTACTGTTTCCGCTACATCAGGATCAATAACATGAACAGAGATAACCGGATTATAGGCTTCGGAACAAATACTACCCATAACATGATTAGTAATTGTGAAATCAACTTTTACATTCCAATCATCTGAACTATAAAAGCGCATAGCTTTATACGCACTTATGATATCTGCTCTTGTAAGTGCTTTTGCTAACACAACTGTTCTTCCGGCAGTCTGTCTTCCAAATACGGAATAATGTGTATCGTGATCAAGTGAAGCGCCTACGTGATAACCTAATCTTAAAGCATCTTTATACCTTGCCAAATAAGAAGTTGCTGCGGGATCATTGTAACTTGAAGTTGTTGAAAATGCATTACCACTTCTCATAGCTGTTCCAACTACTGCGCTATCGGCTAATGGATCGTAAGGTTTAAAATAGATGCTATCGTAATCTGTTGTTTGAGGATGGGCAAAAGTTGCGAATGCACCAGGCGTTGCATTTATTTTATTCCATAAAGTATGATAATCATATTCAGGAACATATACATCATAATCGTTTGTGTCCCATCCAAACAAAGAATCACAACCATAAATAACGACATGCCCTCCATTACTGATAACGCCAAACTCCATTCCATACATAGCAACAAAAGTGCTATCCTGATTAACTGCATTAGCATCTAGTAAACCCTGATGCCAATCTCCCGGAGACTTCATCCCAGCCTGTAAATGATTATGTTCACTTATACCATAAAAATCTATGTGAGCTGATTGCTTAGCATATTGAAAATCCTGTAAAGGAGTTGACATCATAGAAGTTGCGCTATCTTTATTACCATCGGAATAAGCAGTATGCGCATGTATATTTCCGTAGTAGTGGTTATACGTTTGAGCATGTGTAGAAATTACTCCAACAATAGCGATAGCAAAAAAAATTTTTTTTTTCATAATAAGTAAAGTTAAGTTATTGTAATGTAAGTTAAAAGTAAATTCGACGAAAAAGATTCTGATCTGATAATGGGATATCTTTCTAAGAAAATTCTCCAGTCTAGTGGCAATAAAATTCTATTAATTTGATAGTGGTTATTTGAGGTTAAAGTGAAATAAAAATCTATAAAAAAATAAAATACACACTAAAACGCTCTGTTAAACATTAAATTTATTGTACCTTTAAAATTAAATAATTAATAATGAAAACAGCTATTTTACATATTACAGATATCCATATCAAGCAGAACGCAAGCAATAATCATATTTTAAAAAAAGCTGATAGGATTTTCGAAGCATTTCGAAATCAGGTTTCCGATATGGAAAATCTAATAATTGTTGTGACAGGAGATATTGCGTTTTCTGGATTAGAAAAAGAGTATGATTTAGCCTATATTTTCTTTGATGACCTAATTAAAAAACTGGAAAAATATACAAAACAATTACCTGTCATTATATTTATTCCTGGTAATCACGACTGTGATTTTTCTGGCGATCAAACCATTAGAAATCTTGTAATTGAAAAAGTTAAGGAAACTTGGTATAAAAACATAAATGAACAGATTATTAAGACATGTACAGAAGTTCAACTAAATTTTTGGAATTTTGTAACACGATTTAATAATACACAGATAAATACAATATTTTCTCATAGTCTACTTAACGTATATGAGTTTACTAAAAATGAAAAAAACATAATATTTAATTGTTTTAATACATCTTGGATATCAAAGTTAAAAGAAGAAGAGGGGCAAATGGCCTTTCCAACAGAATATTTTGGTGAAGAAAAAATTATACACAAATCAGATTTGACCATAAACCTTATTCATCATCCGATTAATTGGCAAAATAATACTCATCACCGTGAATTTCGCAAACTTCTTGAAGAATCCGGCGACTTAATCTTGTCCGGACATGAACACCAAACTAATCAAAGAGAAGTTAGCGAAATGGGTGGGCAAACTACTATCTATTTAGAAAGTGGGGCTTTGCAAGATGATATTGTAAGTCGCAGCGCATTTAATTTATACACATTTGATCTTCAAAAAGCTTCATATAATTATTACGAATATAGTCTAATCGATGGCCAATACACTATAAAAGTTAAACTCGAAGATAAACAATACGACCATCGCTATTCCTTAGCGAAAAAAGAATTTTCTTATGATCCAAAGTTCATTAATTATCTATCAAGTACAGATGCCCAGTACACACATCCCCAGACTGATAACTTATTACTTACTGATATTTATGTAGACTTAAAACTTAAAGAAATTTCACTCGATGAAAAAGAATCTCTATCAATACCAAAACATAGAGCAATTAGTGATTTGGTTTATAAAAATGATGCTCCATTAAAATGGTGTATAATTGGGGCGGAATCCTCAGGTAAAACCGCATTATTAAAAACATTATCTATGCGTTTTTATAATCAAGATCAAGTCCCTATATTTCTTAAAGGTGAGAATCTTACCGACATTTCCTTTGACAAAATAAAAAAAATAGTAAAAAATGCATTTTGTGATCAATATGATCGAAAGTGCCAAAGTAAATATGATCGACTAGACAAAAATAAAATCATTCTTATTATCGATAATTTTCAAAACTGCAATATCAGAGGTGAATTTAAAGCGAAGATGCTTCAATCATTAAACGACGTGTCTGAGCGACAAGTTTTTTCATCCAACACTATGCTTGTTTTTGATGCAATTAAAGATGAAAAACGGGGCAAAACATTAGACTACTTTAAAGATTTTACATCTTATCATATTGCAGAGATGGGTGCAGACTTAAGATATGATATTATTGATAAGTGGAATAAAATAGGAAAAGATTTTACCAATGATGAAGATAGAAATTTTATATATCAATTAAATGATACTTATAGAACCCAAATAAAAGCAACACTTGGGCTAAACTATATTCCTAACTACCCTTTTTATATCCTTACTTTATTAACCTCTTTATCCTCAGGAAAGACGGGTAACGATTATAGTTTATCAGGATATTACTATGAATCATTAATTAGTCAGGCCTTAGATGATAGTGTTTCTGACAAAGATGCTCTACAGTTTTATAATCAATTTCTATGTGAGTTTTTTTACTACATGTTTGATAGCAAATTAAAAAACATAAATATTACGGGCTTCCAGCGATTTTATCAAGATTATGGTGCAAAATATGAGGTAAAGGAAGATCTTGAGAGGGTAACTCGAGCACTTATTAATGCCAAAATCTTGCGAGGGGACGGAGAATTTATATCATTTACCTACAAATACGTTTATTATTATTTTGTGGCCAAGTTTTTTGCCACCAATATAACAGACCCTTTTTATAAAGACCAAATATCTAAAATGTGTAAAAGGTTATATAGAGAAGAGTTTTCAAACATAATTATCTTCTTAACACATTTGTCTAAAGACCCATTTATAATAACTGAAATTTATTCGAACGCACAGAGTCAATTTCAAAACATCGGCATTACCAAATTTGAAGAAGATATATTAGCAATAAATGAGCTTGTTGAAAATATTCCGGAACTGGTTATGAGCGGTGACTCAATTGAAGGAAATAGAGCAATTAAATATCTTACCGAAGCCGAAGACGAAGAGATTGAACGCCAATTCGAGATAAGCAGGGGCAGTCTTGATTATGATGTAAACGAAGATATAACCACTCTGGATTTTTTAAATGAAATGATTCGTTCAATTAAAACATATGAATTACTAGGACAAATCACAAAAAAATATTGGGGATCAATAAAGGGGCCAAACAAATATGCATATGCTAAGGAAACTTTCGATTTAGCACTTCGAACACTAAACACATACTTTCGTTATATACTTGAACACAATGATGGAATTATCGAAGCATTAAAATACATTGCCAAAAAGAAGAATATTTCTGATTTAACAACCTTAAAAGAGGTTACGAATTCCTATATTTTTAAGCTGTGTTGCATGGTTTCTCAGGGATCTATCCAACGTATATCAAATTCTATAGGGCATAGAAAACTCAAAGAAACATTTGAAAAAATAGTTGAAGATGATCCAAACAATTGCTACAGATTAATTGATGTCGCAATTAAATTAGATCATGCCCGGTTTCCGCAAGATGAAATCGACTGTTTAATTAACGACCCATCTTTTACAAAAAATTTTTTACCAAAATATTTACTCCAAAGCTTGGTCTATAATCATGTTGCTATCTTCGTTACAAATATCAAGGAAAAACAAATGATATATGACAAGCTACAGATCAAAGTTAAAGATCAAAGGCGAATTGATTTATCAAGTGCAGTTAAAAAATAATTCGAATTCATTATTAACGCTGAGTGATAACTTTAATCACCTATCCAATTTTAATTTAACAACAAAACCTTTTTCCTTGGCAAAATGAATAATTGTGCTAAATTGTAAACCATTAGTTTTTCTGTTTAAATAGCAATACTCAATTAACTTGTAGCTTTTTAACTCATTATGTTTTTCACCATCTAACTTAGAAAGTGTAATAAAATAACTTTGCCCGATATCAGATGTGAAAGTATTTGAAATTGCATAAGCGCATTTATACCACTTCTCTTGTGTTTCAGTGATACTCAAATTTTGCTTTGTTAAAAATTTGATTATTCGTGCGATCATTTTTCGGTCAGAAGGTTGATTGTAGCCTTCAGTTATCTTCATATTAGAGTTTTCTCTTGCTGTGAAGTTTGTTTTTGCTTTGCCGTTTGCAGTTGTCGCTAACTGCGTCTTAGTATCAAATTCGAATTTCCCTGCTGCAAGATTTATGTAAATTGCAGGATCGTATGAAAGATAACAAAGCCTACTACAGTCGCTGCCACTCTTGTCAATTGTGATTTGATACTTCTCAAGATAATACAGTGATAAAGCAGCAAATGCGTTTTTATGAAACTCTACCGAGGTTGAGACAGGTACTAAAAATTTCAACCCTTCCCCTGAAGGTGATACAAAACAAGCTAAGGTGTGAGGATCGTCAATAATTTTCTTTTTTATTAACTCAACTTTATTAGTTTCGATGTGGTCAACGTCAAGTATTAACAATTGATTATACGATGAAATTTGATCCGCTTTGCGCTTATCGTAGAACGTTCCGCAAAATGTAACGGCAGGAAGTTGATCTTTTAAACTCTGATACAATTGCTTGTTGCCGCTATCAACTGCGAGCCGACACGCTGTTATAACATCTTTATATCTTCCATTTTTTATATCACTCAATTGGACTTGTAGAGAGAAATGGGCATTTGCTTTGAGCAATTTATTTTTAAAAAAAGATACGGTCATGTTAACAAATTATTTTTTGCCAAGTCAACAAAAGTAATATATTTGATTTGAGAGTAGCGAAGGGTGGAAAATATTTCCATCATGTTGATGCTGATTATAGGAGGTTCACCCCAAGCGGGCTCAGTATGTATGAACGTGCGTAAGCCAATAACCATAATTAAGGGTCTCAATGAAATATTGAGGTCGCTAAACAGCTACTCTCATTTTTGAAACCCTTTAATCAATATTTTGATAACGTCTCTCTTGTTAAACTGGTTGTAAAATACAGAATCAGCTTAGCGAGCAAAAGACATGATTTTCATTTTTTTAACGATTTGCGGCAAATTCACCTATACTCCTGTCCAATCCAAAGTACAAAAAAAAGCGTTGATGACATTATTTTTGAAATTGTGCCAGGAAGGCGCTCTTGGCTTAGAATTGGGAAAGATAGGAAGAACTATAAAAATTCCACCGCCCAGAACAGTGCAACTTTAGAAAAGACAATTTATTTGCATAAAAAAAAGGTTGCTAAGAAAACTACTAAGCCTGATGAATGGTACATTTCACTCTGTAAGTATTTTGACGAAATAAGAGGCGTTTTTAAAGAAGTAGATACATATTTGGTTGGAAAACCAATTATAATCCCGGAGAAAAAAAAGACAGGAAAAACTCCAGAAGATAAAGCTGACAAGGCGCATAGGCCATTGGCACATTTTAGATTGTTTCGAGATAAAATTCTTATTGGTCAAGCCGCTAAATACCTTACAGATGTAATAGATGCTGAGCTCTGTAATGAAGCTGCTTTTGCCTTCCGCTCTCGCCTGGAAAGGAAAGAAGGAATCACGCACCATGATGCTATTGCGAAAATCCAAGAATTTATTAAAAATAATCAAGATAAGAATTTGTGGGTTGCCGAATGCGACATTAAAAAATTCTATGACTGCGTTAACCACACCTTAGCCAAAGAATGTTTGTCAAAAATAATTGCTCGGGTTGAAGCCAGAAGTATCAAGGTAGATCAAAAAGCCATTAAAATTTTCAACGCTTATCTTGGGGCTTATGCATTCAACATTGATGTAGAACCATTAAATACCATTCAAGAGAATATAGACAGAAACATTGAATTCGGTTGGGAAAGAGATAATTTAATTAAGGCGTTTTATGCGGAAGGTATAACAGATCGAATTGGCGTCCCTCAAGGTGGCGCTATATCTTGTTTAATTGCAAACATTATGATGGACGAGGTGGATCGTGAGGTATTGCAAATTGAGAAGAGGCCTGATGAAAATTTATTATACGTGAGGTATTGTGACGACATGGTTATTATCCACACCGAAGAATCTGGATGTAACGCAGCACTTCAACGTTACCAAGAGGCACTTAAAAAAGTTAAATTGCTTTGCCACCCCCCTATAGCTGTCAACTCATACGGAAAAGATTATTTTGAAGCCAAATCAAAATTGCCTTATAGGCTTTCTGAGGTGGAAGAAGGTGTTTTTTCTGCTCCTTGGTTAGCATTTGTAGGTTATCAGGTTAAATATAATGGGGATATTCGGATTAGAAAAAAGTCTCTTGCTAAGGAACTAGAAAAACAGAATTTGATCGTTCATAAAGCCATTAAAGCAATAAGGTATAAAGACAAAAAAGATTTGCAGAAAAATGCTCGAAGATCGGCTGGACAAATCAAATTTAGAGTAGAACAAAGATTAATTTCTATGTCGGTCGGGCGTGTTTGCTTGTATAACTACAGCAAAAACAGGCTGCCGCAACTCTCTTGGACTGTTGGATTTAAAAAATTGAATAAGAATTCTATAATAGAAAAGCAGCTTAGGCAACTGGATCGAAATAGAACAAAGAACCTGAAGAAACTTTCTCAAAAATTAAGAGGATTAAAAATTGATAATAATGGTAAACCTGTCGATGAAGGCTACTTCGGCAGCCCCTTTAGCTATCATAATTTTATTTTACACAAGTAGTGTTTACCTAATATAATTGTTTTAAAAATTTTAAAATCAATAACTATCTTTTTCGATTGGATGGGGTTAATTATAATAATTCTCTTTTATTCCTTATTTTTCCTTGCACTGTTACTTAAAAAAAATTGTTGGTATATTACATTGGTGTACCACTCAGGAAGATTTTGACAATCGCGAAATAAATCAGAACTGTAAAATTTGAGTGATTTAAAAACCTTAATAAATCTATAGGGCCAATTTTCAAACAGCCAAATCATTGCATTCAATATTTCCGCGCGTTCTTCAATACTTAACACCTCAAATCGATTTGCAAAACCACCCTTACGATCTTGATATCGAAATTTAAATTGCATACTTAAAGATTGCTGAGCATTTAAAAACATTCTTCTTCGGCTTGCAAATATTTTAATTACACAACGAAAAGCATTAAAGTAGTTTAGTGGGGAAATAAAATGCGCAGGAACACTCTGAAGGTGATTTTGAATTTTTAACTGAGTGTTCCAAAGGGCTTTTTTGACTTTTGTTATTTTAATTTTAGCCAGATTATAGTTGCAATTATAACATTGATTAATTCTCCTTTCAGGTTCCTGTATTTTATTGCCTAACTCTGACCTAAAGAATGAGACTGGTTTATTACAATTTGGACACCTATCGATTAAATAGCATTTACAGTCGCAGCATATTGTGTAAAGAGATAAACGCCAATATTTTCTAAAATATGGCTCGTTACCATCTTTCTTCAAGCAATTTGGACAAAACATTAACCCGTGATTTTTCCAAGTTCTGTGATAAATACCTAGTGGCAATATCCATTTTGAACTGCTTTTTAAATTGTCCTTTTCAAACAATATACCTTCATAACTACGCAATGTGGTTTGAAAGATTTCTATGTATGTACAGTTGCTTTTAGTAGCGAGTATTTTTAGTGATTCTTCCGAAACACTTCTGTCAATATCACGATTCCAAAATTGCCTATTTCCTAAAAACAATTTTGTAAAAGTATATACTTTCATCTCATGGGCATGGGCTAACCGTACTACCCAACTTGAAAAAAGTTCGTCCTTCTTTGGTTTCACAAAAGCTGGAAATAACGGCAACTTGTTTTTATCGAACAGATCAAAATTGTAGTTATCGCAGTAATTCATGTCGTCTTTTTCTTTCAGAGGGAGAGGTATAGTCTAAGTTATCTAAAGTATTCTTTGTAATAGATTCACTGCCGTCTTTAATTACAGACACCGCAGCCGCTTTTAATATGGTAGATATTTCACCTATTGTACCTTCAGACATACTTAATATTTTTAGCGCTAAAACTTCATTGGTCAAGTCAGATTGATGTTTTAGAGGCAACGTATATTCAAAGCTCGCCAAGAGTCTAAGATATTCTTCATTCATGTGCCATTTAGGTAATACCGCAGGTTCAAACCTGTTTGCAAGTTGCGGATCACTGTTCATTACGTTAAAGGCATCGATTATTCCTACACAAACAATTACAATTTGTAATTCATTTGAAAGGTATTTTATTGTGTTCAAGAAAATTCTTTGTGCAGCTATATTCCCGGCAAGTACATGGTGAATCTCATCAATGATGAGCATTTTTGCTCCAATAGTTCTGAGTAATGAAATAACTTGCCGTTGTTTTGTTTCAACCCTATCGTTCGCTCGATAAGGAATACATAAAACATCAAGCAAGGAATTATAAAATCTCTTTTCCTCTGGTTTGGTAGGCGCCTGCATATATATTACATCGGCACTAAATTTATTATCTGCTTCTGTTATTTGAGGTTTATGTTTGGTAAAAAATCTATGCACCAATAATGTCTTTCCATTATTGGTATCTCCAACGATCAATAAATTTGGCATGCGTAACTTTTTTGGATAGGTTAATAGATCCTCTAACTTATCGGTTATGTGTTTAGCCCTGGAATATCCTATCCAGTGGTCGTTTCGTATTCTATCAATTCGTTCTTTATTAGAAAGTTCTAAAAGATGAACTATCGATTCGTGTAAATGCTTCATATATCAATTTCATCAAATGGTTTAACTATTTTTCTTATTTGTAATGTTGGTTCCGAAGGTGGCATATCAGGTTTTTCATCTTTAAAAAATTCTTGCTTCAAACTTTTTTCCATGGAATTTGATTTAATATTTGCTTTTTTGAGACGACGTTTTACTCGGGTTTTTTCTACGGCATTACCTTCAATTTCTTTCATTTTATTATATCCACTAAAAATCGCCCTCTCGTCTATTTCTTTTACACCGTGTTCTTTTAGCCAACGTTCTGTCTCTCGATACTCCCAAATGGTTATTGGAGGATGCGACGCATCCCGATATGGAATTTCAAAATATTGAAGTAGGTCGGGATGATAAAAATATATTTGACTAATGTCCCGAGGATCACGTTTAAAAATAAATTTTCTTCTCTTTCTAAATTTACTGTGAGTTAATTCTAACGTATTTATAAAAGGTCGAAGTTTATCATCATAGTAATAGATATGATCAATTTGTACTCCATATTCCTGAATACTTCGTTCGACATACGGCATAAAATCCAACTTCACTTTACGTTCGTTAAATATCCGCGTCGGCACTCCTGTGCCAATTTTCTCTTCGCTTCCAAAAATTCCTTCGTTGTATTTTTGAAGTGGCGACATCTTAATTCCTGAATGAAATCTTTTGTGGTATACGTTTACAATAAAAGTGATAATCCAGCTCTCAAGTTCTTTGATAGTCAGACTAGCCTCCTTTTCCGAATTATATGTTTTGCGGTCTGCGATATTTGAGAAGGTCGTGCCAGGAAGTGTTTGAATCTCTCGCAACAACGTGCCCAAATAACGTTCTATATGACCACCCCAGTTTGGACGTTTCACTTCGCGCCATTCTAGATTTATACCGTATTCCCGAGCCACACGTTTTAACATACTTCCTCGAAACTCTTTAGCGTTGTCAGCATGTATTGTCTTCATAGGACCCCAACATGGCCATTCACCCTCTACATTATATTTTCCCAAAAGAATCTCCTTCGGTAAAATTGCATTTGCTAAACACATGCCAGTTCCTAATGCCCCAGGCGGATCAAAAGAGATATATATTCCTACGACCATTCGACTATAAACGTCAAATGCTAAAGTTATCCAGGGACGATGTAGAGCGCGTCTATTAACTTCGTCAACTAATATTATATCTAATTTGGTGTGGTCAATTTGAACAATATGTAAAGGGGTCTTTGCTTCGTTATATTTAGCTTTTAAGGGCTCGAAAAGATTTCGGGATACTTCTTTTCCTTGTCGTCTTTGAATTTTTAGCTCTTCAGAAATTGAATTTATTCTTCTTCGAACTGTTTGTATGCCTGGTGCTTTAAGCCCCGAATTATGGCAACGTAATTTAACCGCGTCAATTACACTACTTATTTTCTTTTTCTGTTTCGTCAAATATTCTTCTTCGATCGTAAGTTTAATTAATAGTTCTAATTCTTCTGATAATCTGCTTATTCCCTTACCACCATCTTTGGCTGATGGGACTAAGGACGATAGTTGCTGCGTTTTTTTAAACCTGGTTAACCATCGATATATAGTAGCTAAATGTAAATTATTTGCTTTTGCAACTTCCTTAACTTCTAATCCACTAAAACTACTTGATAAAAACGGTTCAATAATACTATACCGATATTCAGCCACCTTCCATTCCATATCTGAAATGAATTCGACATGTCTGTTTTTTACTTCATCATTAGAAACAGTATTTTCATATGGAGGTTTTAAATCACTGATTTTACATTTTAGTAAAGGACCATCTCCACTGCTAGGTTTAAGTAACACTAAAGTAAAATCTAATATTCTAGAAATTAAATAGTTTTCTTCATTATAACCGACAACGGTATCTGGTGTGACCGATATTTTTTTTATAGATTCCATAATTCAGATTTCATATTTAATGGTTTATGTAAGTCGCATCCGATATTCATAGTAGATACTAAATGCCAAAGGCAGTAGAGTAATTCTGCTTGTTTATTTTTATCCCATGCCGCTGCCATAGTTAATTCAGCTGGATTTGTTTTACCTAATTTTGTCATCCATTTCATGAGTAACTGTTTATCATTAAAATCTATATACTCATTACTTTTATATGACAGCAAAAATTTTACGTTCTCTAGATAACTTGTGCGTATTTCGCGTTCGGTAATTATTTTAAATTTCCAACCTTTCTCTAAAGCATAAGATATTCCAGCTCTAAATTTTGGTTTATATTCTTTCCACTTTTTTCTAATGTTGTCACGATATTTTACTTCGACTAACAATGGACAACGTACAATTTCTCCCCCTCTGTTTTCGCTGTAGTAGATTAAAACGTCTGGCGTATAATGTCTTGTTTTACCCTCAAACTCATATTTAATTTCAACCGGCTGTTCTATGTATGTTTCAACATTTGAATCAAATTCTAATAAAGAAAAATAGTCCCTTTCCAAAGCTGACTCAAAGTCGTTTGAAGTTTCGTTCTTTACACTATGTATTTGTCCTCTGAGCGATCCTTGCCCAGGCCCTATTTGTCTAACTTTCTTAATTGTTTGCATCTGCTTTAATAATTTGGTGATTTGTTCGCAGTATGTTTGATAATTTTCGCACATACTTACAACTTTTTTAATTAAAAATCTTTTGCTTATTAGCGTTGATTTTACTATGATGTGTCTCGGATAGGACATTCAATATTTCGCATCATCTTTGGCATTTTACAGTAAATCCACAACCCGGAGAAATTTCTTTAGCGCATAATGGCGTTTTGTTTTTGGATGAATTACCTGAGTTTAAACGCACGGTTTTAGAAGTGATGCGTCAACCGATGGAAGATAGGTGTGTAACTATTTCTCGTGCCAAATTTTCGGTAGAATATCCGGCAAGTTTTATGTTGGTTGCGTCTATGAATCCTTGTCCGTGTGGGTATTACAACCATCCTGAAAAAGATTGTGTTTGTGCGCCCGGCATCGTACAAAAATATTTAAACAAAGTTTCCGGCCCGTTATTAGATAGAATCGATATTCATATAGAAGTTACGCCGGTGCCTTTTAGCGAACTTAGTAAAGAACGAAATGCTGAAAAAAGCGTTGATATACGGACACGGGTTATTGCCGCAAGAGAAATACAAAAAAAACGTTTCGAAAAGAACGAAGGGGTTTATAGTAATTCGCAAATGACGACTAAAATGCTTCAAATTTATTGTGATTTAGATGAAGCGTGTAAAAATCTTTTGAAAAATGCTATGGAAAGATTAGGTTTATCTGCGCGAGCTTACGATAGAATTTTAAAGGTTAGTCGCACCATTGCTGATTTAGATTCGAGTGAAAATATATTACCCAACCACATTGCAGAGGCCATTCAATACCGAAGTTTAGACAGAGATAGTTGGGCGGGGTAACCTCTAGAAAATCAAATTTTATCCATTAAAAAAGCCCGTTACCTTTACGATAGCGGGCTTTTCTTTTTAAAAGTATTTGTTAGTTAACGATTACTTTTTTAACGCTTGTGCCGTTTGTGTTTTTAATTTGTACAAAATAAACACCTGGTTGGTAGTTTGGTAAACTAATTTGAGTTTCTAAACCAGTACCTTTTGTTTCGTAAACCGTTTGTCCAATTGCATTTATTACATAAATAGTTGTGTTGGCGGTGTTTTCACTTAATGAAATAGTAAACGCGCCATTAACAACCGGGTTAGGATAAAGTGTTATTTGAGATGCTGCACCCGTTACATGTTTAATACCCGTAAAGCAATTGCCCACTTTTTGGCTAAAGTTTGTAGTTGTAGAACAACCCGCAACAGTACCAGATAATAAATAACTTGTGGTAACTGTAGGTTGTACATAAATAGACGAGCCTGTTTGTGTGGTACTCCAAATATAACTGTTTGCGCCCGAGGCGGTAAGTTTAGCGCTATCGCCTACACAAATAGAATCTTGGCTGCTGGTTATTGTTAACATAATTGGCGACTTAACAAATTGCTTTATAGTTCCACTAACGGTACATGTTTGAGCAACACCTGTTACGCTATAGGTTGTTGTAATGGTTGGTGTAATACTAATACTTGAGCCACTTTGACTTGTGCTCCAGCTATATGTATTTGCTCCGCTGGCCATTAAAACAGCTGCGCTACCATTACATAAAGAATCTTTGTTGGTTGATACAGCAATAGTTCTAACTCTTAAAGGAACTAATGTAGTAGATTGGCAGGTTGTTGTTCCTGTGCCAGGAGATATACCTGTTATGGTATATGTAGTAGAAACAGTTGGTGTTGCAACCACAGGGTTAATAGAAGTAGTTAAAGAAGGGGCAGTTGTCCATGTGTATGAAGTAGCGCCACTGGCTGTTAATGTAACCGAGCTGCCAGAACAAATAGTATCTTTACTACTTGCTACAGTTATAATATTAACAACTTGTGTAACAGTACTAGTGGCTATACAACCATTTAAAGTACCTGTTACAGTATATGTTGTTGACATGTTTGGTGATACCGAATAATTTGTGCCAACATGGCTTCCGGGGCTCCAAGTATAAGTGTTTCCTCCGCTTGCTGTTAAAATGGCTGAACTACCACACGCGCTAATTGCGTTACTACTTGATGAGCTTATAACCGGTAATGGGCCTGTAGAAGGAACCACTGTAACACTTGCTGTAGCTGTGCTTGAACACCCAGTACCTACATCAGTACCCGTTACAATATAACCGCTTGATACAGCTGGTATAAAAGAAACTCCGTTAACAACCCCGCTAGTCCAACTAAAAGTGGCGGCTAAATAAGGTACTGTTCCAGCATTAGTTGCTGTATTTATCGAAAGCGCAGTTAAAGTTACTGCCTGACCAGCACAAATCGTAATATTACCATTAGGAACATAAATGGTTGGATTTATATTTACAGATACAGTTATAACAGCTGTAGCAGAACACTGAAGGGTATCTGTACCGGTTACTGTATAATTAGAGGCAACTGCTGCTGTAGTTGTGTTAACAGGAGCTGGTGAAGATACGCCATCAATAATACCGCCAGACCAAACATAGGTATTAGCCCCTGAGCCCTTAAGTATAAAGCCTGCACCAGAGCATGGTTTTACAGGGTTTGATAGGCCAGCTACAGTTGCTTTAGTAGCATTAAATGAAATTTTACGTACACCGTTATTACTATAATCGGATATATATAGATTACCATAAACATCAGAAGTTAAACCTAAGGCATAAGATAATTTGGCTGCTGTTGAAATTCCACAATCTCCGGTATAACTATTTGTTCCGTTCCCAGCAATAGTGCTGATATTTCCAGTAGTATTTACTTTACGAATACGGAAATTACCATAATCAGAAATATATAAATTAGTTCCAATAACTGCAACACCCCAAGGAAGATTTAATTGTGCACTTGTTGCCGCTCCGTTATCACCACCAAAACCTTGTGTATTATTACCTGCAACAGTAGTTATCACTCCACTTGTATTTACTTTGCGTACAACATTGTTTCCATTATCTGCAATGTACATATTTCCACCTGCATCAATTGTAACGCCTGTTGGATGATATAATGTTGCGCTACTTGCTTGTCCGTTATCACCACTATAACCTTGTGTACCATTACCAGCAACCGTAGTAATATTACCTGTGCTTGCAGTTATTTTACGAATGGCATTATTATTATAATCTGCTATGTATAAGTTTCCGGCAGCATCTAAGGTAATACTTGTTGGTGCTGATAATTGTGCTGCGCTTGCCGCGCCATTATCACCTGTATAACCTGCTGAAGCAGTACCCGCAACAGTTGTTATTATACCCGATGCATTTACTTTACGAATACGATTATTACTTCTATCTGCAATGTAAACATTACTTGCAGCATCAACAGCTACACTATAAGGAGCAGATAACTTTGCGTTTGTTGCCGCCATTCCATCTCCACCAAAACCAAAAACTCCGTTACCAGCTATTGTACTTATAACACCTGTGCTTACGGTAACCTTACGTACACGGTTATTAGCTGCATCAGCTATGTAAATATTTCTATATTGATCAGTTGCAACACCAGCCGGATTGTTTAAATATTTAGTGGTGGCAAGTGCACCGTCTCCATTGTATCCACCAATGCTATCGCCGGCTACGGTGGTAATAATTTGTGCGTTTA
>JBDTJJ010000296.1:0-3110 GCA_039935895.1 Bacteroidia bacterium
AAAGTAATCACTTTTTCTCTATCCACCAAAATAAAATTAAAAATATTTTAATTTATTTTTCGCTTCCCAATTAATCTCATCCACTCTAAAGAACTTACCTTAAGTTATTTCCTTAAGGGGGCGCAAAAATAGATACTGTTTTTTGATTATGCAAGAAAAAAACAATTTATTTTTAATATTTATAATTAAATTTTTAAACAAGATAGATTATCTCAAGCTATTTTTTAGCTGCGGCATCTATTTTACCTAAGGAAAACGCTATTCTACGTGTAATTTCTGCACTAATTTTATTTACATACCCAGAAGTAATTTTTGCCGGAGTATTTACATCTCCCGGAAATTTTATGCTGCAAGTACCCGAATTTATTTCTTTAGCATCAACTGTAAAAACAGTATAATGCAAGGTAATAACACGCTCCGATACTGCACCAATATCGCCTGCGGCCAATTGATTTGAAACAATATCTAACTGATTAATAAATAAAAAAAGATCGGTTTTGTATTTAGCGTAAAGCGTTGGAATGAGTGTTGCACTAGTAACTTTAGCGTTCATAAAGCGGGCATCACTATTAGATTCTACTAATATTTGTCCGTTTTTTATAGTAGTGCTTTTTTTACCTTTTTCTTCAACGGGAGTTTTATAATTGGTTTGATCTGGAATTTTTTCGTAATTAAAAGTGATGTTTCTATATATGTTTGCCACATCTTTTTTATACTTGGTTGTATCTTTTAAAAGATCTAAAACTTCGTATTTAGATTTTAATGATTTGGATAATTCAGCATTTATATTTCTCCTAAAAGTTTCTTTTATTTCTTTTTGATTGAGCTTAGTTTCTGCATTTATTTTATGGTCGATCTGACTCATATACAACTTCGGCTCAAAGGGAATGATCATAATTTTATGCTTCAGCTGCGCAAGACATGAGAAGTGAGATATGAGATATGCGATTAAAAGAAATCTTTTCATTTATTTGAGCAGACTTAAAATTTCGTTTTCAACTTCTTCGCTATCCCACTTTTGCTCGATATGAGATTTAGCCATAATAATATCCATAATATTTTGTTGTTTGTTACCTTCTTGCAAAGCCTTGCTGTATCTTATCTGTGGACTAAACGTAACCATTGGATAAAGCGGAATCCATTTATCAGGATGTTTTTCGCTAAAGCGTGCTTCAATTTTTTTCTGTAAAATAAAAACAGGATCGGCCGTTTTATCTCGCATTTCAATAAAATTACCAACGGCTAAATCTGCAATAGCATCGCCATCTGGTTTACGTAAGGCTTGGTATTCTTGCAAAATAGTTTCCCAATTTTCGTTGTGCTTAGAAATTAATTCATCTAACACTACGCAATCTTCAAAACCACAATTCATGCCTTGTCCGTAAAAAGGAACAATAGCGTGAGCCGCATCGCCAATCAATGCAATTTTGTTATCGAACGTCCAAGGGAAACATTTTACAGTAACTAAAGATGAAACTGGATTATTCATAAAATCATCTAAAAGAGTTGGCATTAAAGGCACAGCACTTGGAAATTCTTCATCAAAAAATTTCTTTACAACTTCTTTCGTTTTTAAATTAGCGAATGATTTTTCTCCTTCAAAAGGAAGAAATAATGTACACGTAAAATTACCATCTGGATTTGGTAAAGCAATCATCATAAAACTTCCGCGAGGCCAAATATGTAAGGCATTTTTCTCTAATAAAAATTCGCCATTTTTTCCGGGAGGAATAATTAATTCTTTATAACCTGCTTCAATATAATGTTGGTTGTATTCAAACCGATCATTGGAAAGCTGCATGTTTAAACGACTTGCGGCAAAAGCACCATCGGCACCAAATAACAAATCGCTGGCAGAAGAGGTTGTTTTTTTTGTTTCGTTATGTTCAAAATGCGCGGTAAGATTTGCTCTATCAATATGCGTGCAACGCTCGTTAAAATTAATTTTTACGTTAGGTTGTTGTTCGGCTAAATCCATCAATTTCATATTGATTTCAGCACGCGAAACGGAGTAAATAGCCTGATCTTTTTTCCCATACGGGAAAGATGCTGTCGTGCCATTTTTATTATGAATAAACCTACCGTACATGGGGATTGCAATTTTCTTAATTTCATCTGCAATGCCAATGCCTTCCAAGCCTCTCCAACCACGATCGCTAAGAGCAAGGTTAATAGATTTACCTGCACTCATAGTTGCTTTACGCATATCGGGGCGACGCTCGAAAATATTTATTTTATGTCCGCGTTTAGCTAAATAAATAGATAATAATGAACCTACTAAACCTGCACCAACTATGTTTATTTGTTTACTCATAAAGATTTAAAATTATAATAATCTTGTTTTATTTACAAAGCGATTAAGCATTACTAACTGTCCAACCACCATAGCTATACTTAATAACACAAAAGCTGTGCCAATTGGATCTTGTGTATTTGCAACACCTTCTGTTTCCTGGTTATAAAAGTGCATGGCAACCACCGCAAAAGCATTGTTACAAAAATGGGCAATAATAGAAACCCATAAATTTTGGGTGAGGTAGTATAAATAGCCTAACACTATACCTAAAAACATACGCGGAATAAATCCAAAAAACTGCAAGTGAAACGCACTAAATAAAATAGCTGTAATTACAATTGCTACATGGGCATTCATTTTATTTTTAATAAACATTTGTTGCAACAAGCCTCTAAAAAATAGTTCTTCGCTAAGTGCTGCCATAAAAGCTACCACTAAAAGATTAACCACCAAACCACTCATAGATTTATCTTGAAAAAACAACAACGTAATTTTCTCGGCATCGGTTTCTTTTAAACGCATCCAACTTTCTAAAGCCGAAAAACTTTGCGGTAAATGTATTTGCTGGTTCCATGCTTCTAAGCCACTAACAGCTGGCAAGGCAAATAAAACAATTGCAATGGCGGTTAGTATAAAATAAAAATTAGGTGCAGTACTCATGTTTAAAAAAGCACTTCGTTCATCTCTCATAAACCTGCAAAACAAAGTAGCCGGTAAAATAAAAAGCATAGTAGTTAAAACTACCTGCAAAACTTTAAGCGAATTAATTTCTTTAACGGTTATCGGCATTTGCGAAGCGCCACCATTTTCGGCT
>JBDTJJ010000297.1:0-7356 GCA_039935895.1 Bacteroidia bacterium
CTGTATCTTGTTTTATAGCGCGCAGGTTGTGCATAAGCGGTGCGCTACGCTCGAATTTATGTACCGGATATTCATTCATACACCATTTTACAAAACGGGCTTCGCGGGTTTCAGTTTCAACAACCGCGCGCACATGTTCGTTGGTGTTTAGATAAATAAATTCTGCTTCAGCCAATAAAGAGCGAAGCACAGTTTTAAATTCGCTTAACCAATAAACCTTTTGAATACCGCTTACAGTAAGCGCTTCGGATTTAGTTAATTTATGTCCTTCCCAAATGGCAATATGCTCGTTGGTTTCTTTTAAAAATAAAACTTCTTTATGAATGCCATCTTTTGCATCTGGATAAATAACTAAAATACTTTCTTCCTGATCTATTCCGCTTAAATAAAATAAATCCGAATTTTGTTTAAACTTTAAACTTCCATCAGCATTAGTCGGTAATATATCGTTTGAATTAAATATGGCTACCGAATTTGGTTTTAGCAAAGCCGAAAAACGTTTGCGATTATTGATGAACAGTTGGTTATTAATTGGCAAGTATTTCATGATATAAGTTTAAGATTGAGGTTAAGGCTTAGGTTAAAATATTAGCTCGCATCATAATCTAGCACTAACCTTTCTGTTAACGGATGTGCTTGGCAAGTCAGGATATAACCTTGCTCAACTTCTTTATCTGTAAGGGCAAAATTAGCATCCATGCTTGCTTTACCTTCTACTATTTTTGCGCGGCATGTACAACACACAGCGCCTTTGCAACTGTATGGTGCATCAACTCCGTTTTCTGAAGCAGCATCTAAAATGCTATGCCCATTTGTAGCTAAATCAAAGGTAGTTTCAATTCCATATAACACTACGGTAACTTTAGAAATTCCTTGTGCTCCTGTCGCAGCAGGTTTTTCTGCAGCAGCTAAAGTTTCTAAAACAGCTGTAAAATATTCTATATGAATTTTTTCTTTTTCAATTTTTAGTTCTTCTAAAATTTGCTTTACGTTTTCCATCATTGGTCCTGGACCGCAGACAAAAAAATCGTTATTCAATTTTAAATCAACATGCTTTGCTATAATAGCTTTTACTTTTGCCGGAGTTAGTATTCCTGTGTAAAGCTCTTCTGATGCTTGTTTTGGAGCATCGTTTATAAAAATAACGTTAACTTTATCTTTATTATCTGCTACAATTTTTTCTATTTCGTTTTTAAAAATAGTACTTTCTTCATTTCTATTTGCATAGATTAATGTAATCGTACTTTGTTTTTCTATATACAAAACACTTTTTAAAATGCTCATCATGGGTGTAATACCGCTTCCGCCTGCAAATAATACGTAGTTTTTTTTGTTAGCACCAGATAACGGCGTGTGGAAACTACCCATTGGCGTCATCACCTCAATCATATCGCCGGCTTTTAACTGACGATTAATAAACGTTGATGCTCTGCCATCTTTTACTTCTTTAATAGCAATGCGCAATTCTTTTTCGGCAAACGGGCTCGTACAAACACTATACGAACGACGAAGCTCTTCGCCATTGTGTTTTAATTTTAAGGTAAGGTATTGTCCTTGTTTGTATTGATATTCTGCCGCTAATTGCACCGGAATTTCAAATGCTACAGAAACCGCATCAGGCGTTTCTCTTTTTACATCACTAACTTTTAACTGATAAAATTTTGCCATAATAATTAATATGGTGCAAAAATAGCAAAGAGTTTGAGCGAAACAAAGAATGGAACGCAGATGACGCAGATTGAATAGATTTATTATGATTTATTAAAAAAAATCGCAATAAATATCTTTAATCCTACCATTATTAGTTGGGCGTTGCGGCTTATTGTCTTTTCGAGCGAAGTCGAGAAATCTCTAAGCCGCCGGGCTTTTCGCAGTAAAGCTTTTTCGATTTAGCTCCTCGATTTTATTTTTTTAATTGCATTCGCAGAATGCTGAAAAAGCATTTCAAAAAGGCTATCCGCTTCAATCCCTAACGCAAATACGTAGAAATTAAAAATTAGTCGGTAGCAGTGGTTCCCTCTGCAGGAACTGCATTTTGTTTTTTAAAGGCATCAAAATCAAACAACAAAGTAAAACGCAAGGTATTTTGCAAAGGGTTACGTTGCGTTAATGGCGATAAATAACTCATATCAATACTAAACACGCTGTATTTTACACCTAAACCAAAGGTTAAATACTGGCGATTACCTTGGTATTTATTTTCGTAATAATAACCTGCTCTAACAGCTAATAAATTGTTGTACCAATACTCTAAACCGCTACCTACTTTAAGTAGTTGCAATTCTTCTTTTGCGCCACCGGGTGCATCTGTAAATGAGCCAAACATACCCGCTGTTGTACTGCGGTATGGGTCTTTACCTTTTTCAATTAAATAACTTCCATTACCATCAGGTATGCGGTTGCCGCTTGCATCTAATTGCCAAATTGGAGGTGTTGGTACCATTAATTTAGTTACATCGCATAAAATAGTAATGGTATTGTACTGATCCATGTGTAATTTAAAGCTACCGCCAATACGTAAGTTAGTTGGTATAAAACTTTTAGAAGCAGCATCTGCATTATCGGTATAATGAATTTTAGTGCCTATGTTAGATATGTTTGCACCAAAACCAAATTCGCCGGTTTTATCTCCAATATCTTTTTTCTTACCGTGATAATAACAAGACACATCAACACCTAAAGCTCTACCTGGATGCGTTACCGTAGAACCTGGAAGCGGAATGCTGTTAGTTAAGTTAGAGTTAATATAACGTGCGGCGATACCCACCGAAAAACGCTGACTTAATTTTTGACTATAAGCTAAATCAAACGCAAATTCATTTGGTTTATAAGTTCCTATTGGTGCGCCCGAATTATCTGTAAATTGTACGCTTCCTAAGCTAAAATAACGTAAAGAACCTGCCACTGTTGCCATTTTGCTAATTTTTCCGTAACCGGCAATGGAGGCTAAACTTATATCGGGTACTAACTGGCGTAGCCATGGTGTATATGACATAGAAAAACCAAAAGCTTTTTCGGCAAAGGCATATTTAGAAGGATTCCAATACATAGAATTTGCATCTGGTGTAGATGCAGCGCCTGTTTCGCCCATACCGCCACCGCGTGCATCGGGCGTAATTAGTAAAAACGGAACGGCAGTAGTAACTGTGCTGATACCACCTTTATTGTAGTTAACGCCCTGAGAATAGGTTTGAAATGCTAAAGCACTAAGGGCAATGGATGTAATTATTTTTTTACTCATTTTTTATAAAAAGTGTGCGAATTTAATTTATTTAATTCAAGATTACTAACTTCTCTATCTTCTGTGCATGGCTTCCTTCACTATTTTTAACAAGCACTTTATAAATATAAACGCCTCTTGCTAATTTATCGCCAAAATCATCTCTTCCATCCCAGCTAATACCTTCGGTTCTAAAGCCTTGATTTTGCACGGTTTGCAATATAGTTTTTACTACTTTGCCCGTTATGGTGTAAATCTGTACCTCTACATTTAAAACATCGCAGGCTTGGTTATGTTCTACAAAAAACTTAGTGGCTGTTGTAAACGGATTTGGATAGTTAAGCACGTGTGTTAATGCCATTGCTGAGTTTGTGGCCACTACAAAATCAGTTGAACTGAGGCTAGAATTATCTAAAACATCCCAAGCTTTTAGGGTTAATGAGTGGTTTCCGGTGGGTAAATTTTGCAACTGATATAATATTTTACCTGATTGGTATTTGTTTAAATTTGCTTGATAATAATCGTTTAAAACAACCTCGTGAGGTGTGTTTGCATCTAAAACAGCTGTAAGGTCGTGCCCTAAGCCATTACCCGAAGTATTTATACCGGAAGAATCAGACAAAAGAGCATATATAAACGGACTTTGATTAGTGGTTCCGCCCGATACAAAATGATTATCATTCATATATAAATTAATACCCGGCCCTTGATGATCTATAACAGGGTTACTGCTTGTGCCACCTACAATAACGTTTATGTTGTACCCGGCGGCATCTGTAGTATCGCTTTGGGCGTAGTAGCTTATTTTACTGTTACCAAAGTTATAAGCAATATCTTTTGGGACAATAAAATTGTAGGTAAAATCGCCATTAACAACCGATGCTTTTCCTTTATAAATAATACTTTTTTGCTGATAAAAATTTACTAAATAAGTTGACGCAGGCGTATTTTGAGAATTATTAAGTGTTGTCAATAAAGCTGGTTTATCAAACACCGTTATATACATAGTGCCATTAAAGCTTGTTAATTTATTACCGGCATTATCAGCTATAAAAGCTTTTACGGTGTATTTTGCCAATGCGCTCAAAGTATCGTTTGTGGGTAATGTTGTAGAGTTTACGTGAGAGTTTATGGATAAATTGCCAGTATTTTGCTTAGGATAGGATAAGGTTACGGCGGGGTCTCCTAGCAAAGAAAAGTGTAATTCATTTGGTTGAGAAAACTTTGTAAGGCGTATAATATCGCCAAGTGCGGGGCGTTTGCCGCCGTTATAGCGTAGAGCTGCACTATAAAAAGGGCCAACTAATGCATGCCCATCTGTTATAAAAGCAAGCCTTGTAGTGGTAAATAAGCCTATGCCACCTCCATTTGGGTTTAATAGCACATCTTCTCCGGCAGATTCTTGCGCAGGGTCGTCATACCTACTAAACTCGCAAGTGGCTGTAAAAAATAGTGGCAGGTTATTAATGTTAGTCCAGTTATTAATTTGATTTATGTTAATAATATCTTCGTGTGATAAGTTTAACTCGCCGCCATGGCCTGAATACCCCATAATTAAGCAACCTTTAGCTATACGATTATTTATAGCTGTATTTACATCTGGGTAGCGCCTTCCACCCGGCACACCTTCTACCGGATAAGCGTCTTCATAAATTTTATCAACATTATACCTTGTATCGGATTGTTGTATGGTATCATAGGCTATCTCTTGCTGCCCCAAAAAATCCATTTCTTGATAAGGATTTCCTAGGTTAGCATCATCCGCAATTAAGGAAATCCAGTTACGCCAATCGGGTGTGTTTTGGGTAGATTGGTCGCAGCAGCTTGCCGTAGGTTCTGATCTATTATAATAATGTACAATTTTATTAGCCACAGCATCTGCTTCGCTTATGTTTTTTACAACTAAGCGCCCAACACCTATATCAACCAAATTATTATTATAATAACCATTCTTATCAATAATACCTTCGTTATCATCTAAAAAAGAGTAAAAATCATCGCTGGTTTTGGAGTAAAGATAACTGTATGAGTTATAGGTTTCAAAGGTTGGTATTACCACCGTGTTTGAGGGGTCGTATCGGTCTTTTTGTTTATAAGAACCGGTGCCGTATAACAATAAATACTGGGGTGGGGTACTAGATGGCTTTTTATACAGCATGCGCATAAATAAACGAATAGCCGTTATATCTTGCACGCCTGATGAAAATTCATTATAAATTTGATCGGGGGTAACAATTTTATACGATAAGCCTTCATATTTTTGATGAAGATCGGCTAGTTTTTGTGCATTGGTATGAAAATTTTGAGGAGCAATAATTACATAATCAACATTTTGAAACGAGTGCAGGTTTTGGCTAGCCACTTGACCTACAAAAGCAGGTGTTTTATAAGAGGTGCCATCAAAAGCAATAAATTGTTTTAAAGTATCGGTTGGTAAGGCAAAAGAATACGTATTGCTTGCTTTAGTTGTTTGTTGCTCGCTTATATTAAATTGATCTGTAACATTCCAAATACGTAAATTTTGCGCTGAACTTTGTATATTAAATTGCGAAATATTATTGGTGCCAATGCAACGGTAATCTCTAAAACCCATTTGATTGCCTTGCATAATTAAGCCACGGCGACCAATTACCCAGATATAATTTAACCAACCCGATTGGCTGCCACCACCACTATTTACCGTAATATTAACCGAATTGTTATAATTGGGTGTACCAGAACCATATATAAAATTGGTTGCTCCAGTTCCGTTACCTGGTTCTGCAACATCAGGGTCTGAACCACTGCCATAACCACTAAACGTAATTGAGTATTGCCCTCCGGGGTATGTTATATTAAATGCGCCTCCGGTTTGGCTTCTGCCGGCTAAATCGGTTTGCAGCCATACGGTATCATTTTGTAAATAGGGAAACGGAAAATTAAATGTATAGCTTGGGTTGTTATCAAAGTTTTCGCCATACATTTCTCTGCCAGATGTTACTAAATTAATAAAATCCTTATCGTGTACATCATAATAATCAAATGTATTAACTACATTGGTAACTGGAGATGCCGCAATTGCCTGCATGTTAATTCTTTTTCCGGGAGAATTATCTACGGTTAAAAAATAAAAAACCGAGTCGGAATAATAATGCTTGTTACGATAATACCTTGTGGGTGCATTTTTACCTGCGGCATATTTCCATTTATTGGCATCCTGACCATAAAATAAAATATAATCGCCTGCATCAAATGTACCAACAACACCGGTATCTTTTACAAAGATGGCGTTTTCGGTTAAGTCATCGTAATGAAAATCGCTGTTTAACTCCGATAAAATTTCGCCTCCGTTGCCATATATTTTAATATTTTGTGGATTTATGGTAGATACATCTATATTGCCAAGTATGCTCTGTAGTAATGTTTTATCAATTTTATATACAGCGTTTTCGGCAGTACCAATTTTATACCACAAATTGCCATTTGCCAATACAGAATTTGCAGCAAAAGATTGCGTTTTATTGTGCATGTTGCCATTGCGCTCAACAGCGGTTTCCGTTGTTGGTTGCCATTGTAAACGATACGACATTAGTTTTTCTAATTTTCCGGTAGCTTTATTTAACCTAACAGGCATTAGTTTGCAAAACATATAAGTTATTTTTTTTGCTGTACCGGCAAAAGCATCAACTATATCAAAATTATCGGTAACGTATTTAGTATTTATACTGGCTTCTTCATCGGGCGTTAAACTTTGGGTGGCAACAACTTGTATAATTGGCTTTAGTTTTACGCCTTGTGTGCAAACTTCGCTTAAAGGTAAAGTAGCTATAAAATCTTTTTCTTTTATGTAATAAACCCCTTGAAATGATAGTGTTTTAATTATTTTGCCTTGCTGCTCGAAAGTTTTGGGAGCGGCCCATTTTATTTGTAAAAGACTTATATCAACAGGCTCTTGCGCTATATTTTTTTGCAATTTAAACGATTGCGAAAATAAATTGCAAAAACAAAATGTTATTAAAATGAGTGCGCTATATTTTTTGTTAAAAATCATTTTTTAAAATTAGGAAACAAATTTGCTACATAACGCACAAACCTAAAAATTATTGTTTTTAAATATTTTTTTGTTATTAAAAAATAAAAACAGTAAGTTTGTGGGT
>JBDTJJ010000298.1:0-4354 GCA_039935895.1 Bacteroidia bacterium
TGCAAACTTGTTTTACCAAAGTTGTTGGTTCCTACAAAACAGGTGTTACCGCTCAACTCAATATCGGTGTATTTTACACTCGCAATATTTATCTCAACTATTCTGTTTAATATTCTGTAATTGGTCATGTTAAAATTTAAAAGCTGTGATTTCTAATTCCGTATCTAAACACGCTAAAATATAGCATTTACAATGTTTTCCAACCACAAGGTTTTAAACAAAAGGTTAACAAATGTTTTTAAGAATCAAGGTGGTATTGAAGCATCACGCACTTCTTTTGTATTGATCTTTAAGGCACGTCACAGCATCTACCTTTAACGAAAAAACTATATCCAATTTTTATTAATGGCTACATGGTGTTTACTTTATAAAAATTGGCAACAGCACACACAAATTCATTAAACAATAATAAAGTTTGCTCTAATGGGAAGAGGTAGAAAACCTATTTCTTCCTAAAGGAGTATATTTAAGAAAGTTTGATGTAGTACATCTGCACTATTTCACAAGGTTAGGTTTTAAGATACATTTGCATTAATAATCACCTAAAAAAATAACAACATGAAAAAATCATTATTAACATTAATTTTAGCTTCCACCTTAAGTATAAATGCGCAGTACCAAATATTGCACGATTTTAACGGAACAGATGGGGCAAATCCCTATTGCAGTTTAATAAGCGATGGAACCTACTTGTACGGAACGACAAATCAAGGCGGGGCAAGTAACAATGGAAACATTTTTAAAATAAAACCCGATGGCACAGGTTATCAAGACCTGTTTGATTTTAATAACACAAACGGAGCAAACCCTGAAGGTTCTTTATTGAGTGATGGAACTTATCTTTACGGAGTGACACCCAATGGTGGCGCCAACTACTTTGGGACTATTTTTAAAATTAAGCCCGATGGCACCGGTTATCAAGACCTATATGATTTTTCGTACAGCGGCGCTTATGGCCCAAGGGGTACATTAATTAGTGACGGAACTTATTTATATGGAATGACAGGTTCATGTGGCTCGAGTTGTTATGGAAGTGTTTTCAAAATAAAACCCGACGGTACCGGCTACACCGACTTGATGACTTTTAACAACGCAACCGGAACATCTCCAATAGGCTCTTTAATTACTGATGGTACTTATCTATATGGAATGACAAACCTGGGAGGAGCAAATAGCGACGGAGTTATTTTTAAAGTAAAGACAGACGGCACGGGTTATACCAATTTGCACGATTGCAGTAACACAAGCGGATATCAACCACGGGGGTCTCTGATTAGCGACGGGATCTACTTGTACGGAATGATGTCCTCAGGCGGCGCAAATACTAGAGGTGTAGTTTTTAAAATAAAACCTGATGGAACGGGTTATACTAATTTGGTTGATTTTACTACGAATACAAACGGAAATACTCCTTTCGGCGATTTATATAGTGACGGCACCTACTTTTATGGAACAACGGGTCAGGGAGGTAATTTATCTTTGAACGGCGGTTATGGCGACGGCGTAGTTTTTAAAGTAAAAACCGACGGAACAAGTTTTGATACTTTATTTGCTTTTAACGGCACAAACGGAGTACAACCCCAAGGTTCTTTATTTAGCGACGGCGTATACCTATATGGAACGGCCTCAAGCGGAGGAGCAAACAGCAAGGGTACAATTTTTAAAACGTGTATGGGCGCTCCTTGTAGCGCAGGCATTAAACAATATAACAACGGCAGCTCATTTAAAATGTATCCAAACCCAACAAATGGCATTTTAAATATTGAAAATTTAATGTTTAATAATAGCTCTGAATTGGAAATAACGGATGTTTTAGGAAATAGTATTAAACGTTTATCATCAGTCGATAATCATTTAACAATAGATGTAAGCGAATTACAAAGCGGCGTTTATTTTATTAAAGTTGGAAACAGCACACAAAAATTCATTAAACAATAATTAAATTTAACTCTAACGGGGAGAGGTAGCAAAAACCTATCTCTTCCCTAATAGAGTATATCTAAACAATTATTTAATCGCACCTTAATTATAAATAATTCCCGCAGTTCCTTCACTTGCGTTGCCTTCTTCGTAAATAGCAATGGCGTTAATTACATCCATTAAATATGTGTATGAATCAAGCACTTTGTAAGATTCTGTCGCTTCGTCTTCGCGCTCTAAAAAAGAATCGCGGCTCATTAAATCGCATATCTCGCGTATTTTGTTGTGCAAAGTTTCTGAACGATACAATGGGATTTTTTGCAGTTTTTGTTTTAAGCGAACGTTTGCATTACACTCTTCTGCCAAAGCGCCTGCACGAAAACGAGTACCAATGGTTATTTTGTTATCCATCGATGCAAACAAATCCATGATGTCGATATACTTCTCAAACGTTTCTAATTTCTTTTCGATGATGCTATTTATCTCATCTACTTTAGAGAAATAGAAAAAGTTATTGCCGCGCTCTATGCGATATTTTATAGCACTGAAATAATTTTGCAGGTTTTCAAAATTCTCAGGCTCGTTAATAATATCATACAAACGGTTCATGCCGTCTTTAGTGCCGTTGCTTGAAATGAAATGCCCGCGTGCCATGATGGCGAAAATATCGTGGGTTTGTTTTGGTAGTTTAATGTTAATGTCCATCTCTTTTAATTTTTACTTATTATTATTTTCTTGTAATACCCGCTTGATTTGCCGCAACTGGCATTATGTATTTTGCATTTTTGATCTTCAACTAATGATATGCCGCCTCTGTCTGTAACAATGGTGACAAAGCATCCGCTGCCATCTGCATAGCTTGCTGTGCCTGGAGTTTCAAAATAAGCGCTTCCTTCAAATACTTCTTTACAGGTTGTGTTTGCCATGTTTAAACTGAATTTTAAAATATCTTCTCCTGTTGTATCAGAAAAAGCTAATGTCAATTTTCTACCTAAACTATCTGCATACATACCCGACCAAATATCGTTTGAAGTCTTATGTCTTTTTGTTTGACTTTGCGCATTAAAAAAAATAGTACAAAAAAACATAACAAGTAGAAGTGTTGTTCTTCCTGCTATATTATTCGTTTTATTTTTCAGTCTCATATCTAACATCTCACTTCTTAAGTCTGCTTAAGCGGCTTTCTTTTCTTTTACTTTTTTTGGTAGAATTAACGTGTAACCAATTTTGCGTTTTTGTTTTTTCGCATCTTCAAAATCGTACCAGTTAAGGGTGAATTTAAAATCCAATTGTTTATCAAACTCCATCGATATTTCTACAAACAACGTAACGCGCTCTTCAAAAGTTACGTTGCCTAATGCTTTCGGGAATTTAAAATCCATCAAGAACTCGAACAGGTTTTTGCTTTGCTTTAAAAATTTTTCTAGAAGGGTTTGCGTATCAAGTTTTACAAAAGCCTCTACGCGTGCGTCCTTAAAGTTTGCCGGAAGTTTATCTGCTAAACGGCGCGCCATTAAACGCGTAATTTTATATTTTTCGGCAACACGACCACAAAGCATATATCCATCATCGGTATATAAAAACTCGGTAGCAATTTTTGTGCGCGGAGTTTTAACGCCATTAAACCCAAGCGGATTAAGGCTTTCTACCACTTGCTTAAAGTTGGTTTTGTAACGAAGTTGTCCGTGGTCTTTAACCTCTTTTATAAGCTGTACTTTTTTATAGACATCAAGTTGGAACTGTATTTTATTGATGTAATCTGTAATATCAGTTTGTATCTCAATTAGGTAATCTAAGTTTTCAATTAAGATGTTTCTTAGTGAAGATACAATGCCGTATAGCTCAAGATCATTCGTTAATTCAAATAGTTTGCGTGTTTCATCAATCACCTCATCGGCGCGATTAATAAACTCAATAATAGTATCTCGCTTTAAACGATAATCTTCCAGCTTTTGTAATTTAATGCGGTAGTTGCCTTCATTTTTGTAGGTATCATCTACATTTTTTTGAAGCTTGATAATTTCTTTGCTGATAGCGCCGCCAATGCGTTTTAAGTATTTTTTAATGCTGCGTAAAAAACGGTATTCGTTTCCTTCTTGGTAATATTTAATGTTGCGTTTAAGCTCGTTGATGTAATCGTTAATGAAACTTGGGGTTACTTCGCCAATCTCCATAAAATCTTCAAACATAGCTATCACGGCATCGTTTAAGCCAACCACTTGTTGGTGCTCATACAACACATCATGTGCCACTAATTTTTGATATTGTTCTGCCGATATATCTTCGCGACTAAGCAACTCGTTTACCGTTACCGAATCGCGGTTACCAAATAAAAAATCAACCACATCACGGTTGTGATATAATAGCGACAGAATCTCTTTTGCATTAACCTGCATTCCCATGTTTGCGCGCGTTTACTGAACAGATAAAAATA
>JBDTJJ010000299.1:0-3990 GCA_039935895.1 Bacteroidia bacterium
ATAATTAATCATGTTGTTGTTCTTTTCCTTTTATAAAATAATAAACCGGAACACCCAGCGCAACAATAATTAATCCGTTAACGGTATTGGTTGGTTTATTATAAACTAAATCTACACAAATTAATAACGTCAGCAAAATATACAAGGCAGGTACAACAGGATAACCCAAAGCCTTATACGGACGAGGAGTTTCCGGCTCTGTTTTTCTTAATACAAAAATAGCGGTGATGGTTACTATATAAAACAATAAAGATGCAAAGGTTGCGTATTCTAACAAATCGCCATAAGAACCGCTGAGGCATAAAACACTGGCCCAAAAACCTTGAATTAAAAGCGCATAACCCGGCACGCCAAATGAATTATTGTTTTCTGCTTTTTTAAAAAATAATTTATCTACACTCATAGCTTGGAATAATCTTGCTCCAGCCATAATCAACCCATTATTGCAACCAAAGGTTGATACCACAATTAAGCCTGCCATAGCATATACAGCCGTGTTTCCATTCATAACAGTTGCCATGGCCGCCGCCCCTACCCTATCGTGTGGAGCATTTTGTATATCATGCATAGAAAGTAAACACAGGTATGCCACGTTAGCCATAATATAAATTACGGTTACAATAAAAGTACCCAACATTAATCCGCGTGGAATATTTTTTTGCGGTTCTTTAATTTCTGCGGCAATAAAAGTTACGTTATTCCAAGCATCACTGCTAAACAAAGAACCTATCATAGCTACGCCAACTGCAACCCAAATAGCCGAGCCTGTTAACATAGTTGTTACATTGCCTTGGGTTGATGAAGCTTTCCACATATCAACCATATTCTCCGAAAAAATATTACGGGTAAAGCCTGCGTATAAGCCAACTATGATTAATCCGAACAAGGCAATAAGTTTAGCCAAGGTAAAAACACGTTGAATTATTTTTCCGTTTTTTACACCGCGCGCATTTATAAAAGTTAAGAATGCAATAGATACAATAGCCAACAACTGTGCGTACGTCAATTTAAATTTTCCTAACTGAAACAGTATATTATCTTCATTAAACAGCGGAATAAAAACACCCACATATTTTGCAAAAGCCACTGCCACAGCGGCAATAACACCGGTTTGAATAACTAAAAAAACTGTCCAACCGTATAAGAAAGCCGTTAAGCTGCCAAATGCTTTTTTAATATATACATATTGTCCGCCTGCTTTTGGCATCATACCCGCAAGTTCGCCATAGCTTAATGCGGCAAACAAAGTTAGCACGCCTGTTAACAACCAGCATAATAATAACCAGCCGCTGCCACCAAGACTGCGTGCCATATCGCTAGAGACAATAAAAATACCGGAACCTATCATAGAGCCCGAAACAATTAATGTAGTATCTAATAAAGAAAGAGTGCGTTTGCTTTCTGACATAATTTTTTAAAGATAAGCAAGTTTAAGAAATTGCATAACGCAAGCTGTTTCATTTTAAAGAGAAAATTGAAAAACTACATGTTTTTAGAAAAAACATACAGCTATAACCAAAAGTATTATCTTTATATAAAATTTTCTCTGCAATTGATTTAACGCTAACATAAATGCCATGAAAAAAGTTTTACTCATTATATCGTTTTTTTGTATAAAACAACTTAATGCACAACTATGTTTTACCCCTGCCGATAGTTTTGCTGTTGACACTAATACTTTATGGGTTAATGCTGCCGATTTTAATAAGGACGGTAAAATGGATCTGGTAACTGCAAACTATTTGCAAGGCTCATTATCTATTTTATTAGGAACAGGCACTGGAAGTTTTAGCCCTGCTACAATCATATCTGATGGGGAGACTCCTAACCAAGTAATAAATGCAGATGTTAACGGAGATGGAAATACTGATTTAATTACCATTGGGAGTGTAGGTAATTACCAATTATCAATATTGCTTGGCACAGGAACTGGTAGTTTTGGTGCCCCAACAACATTTGGAGTACCTCATAATACAACCTATCTATATCCAGCAGCAATAGTAAGTGGCGACTTTAATGGAGATTCAAAACCAGATTTGGCAATGGCTAATAATAATACAAATAATGTCTCGGTTTTATTAAATAATGGCTCTGGCATCTTTAATTTACCAGTAACTATTTTAGCAGCTGACTCAGGAACTTCAACAATTATTACCGCAGATTTTAATGGAGATGGAAAACTTGATTTAGTGGCGGCTAATTATTTTGCACATAATATATCTGTGTATTTAGGAACAGGTACAGGAAGTTTTAGCGCGGCTACTTATTTTCCTGTTGCCTATCAACCGGGGTATTTAATAAGTAATGATTTTAACCAAGATGGTAAATTGGATATAGCTATTCCAAATCTCGGTGCAAATACCATTTCTATTTTATTAGGAACGGGTACAGGCAGCTTTAATCCTGTTAATGTTTTAACGGTAATTGGCATTCATCAAACAATAACTGCTGCTGATTTTGATGGAGACGGAAAGATAGATTTAGCAACCGATAATTTGGGATCAAAAAACATATCTGTCATACTTGGTGATGGCACGGGAGGTTTTGGGGCTGCTACTGATTTTTTTGTGGGGACTCACCCTGACTGCATATTAAGTGCAGATTTTAATGGGGATGGAAAACCGGATATAGCGGAATCAAAATTTAAATCGAAGAATGTATCTGTACTGCTAAATTGTAGCATTACTGGTATTGATACATATAGTAACAAACAAGATGTGTTTGTTTATCCTAATCCAACAAGCGATTTTTTTACCATTGAAACAAATACATTAGAAAACCAACTAATAGATTTATACGATGTAAATGGCAGGCATGTGCTAAATAAAACTATATCCGGCAAAACACCTGTTGATGTAAAAAATCTTGATAATGGGGTTTACAATCTAATAATCAAAAACAGTTCAACTATTTTCAATAAAAAATTAGTTATTGTACGATAAGGTAAATTAATTTATTGGAAGGATAATTACTTAGCCCTTTAAAGCTTCTGCACCACCTACAATTTCTAATATTTCATTAGTAATAGCAGCCTGACGAGCTTTGTTGTAACTGATTTTTAATGCACGTAACATTTCTTTCGCGTTATCGGTTGCTTTGTGCATGGCAGTCATACGTGCACCGTGTTCAGAAGCTACAGAATCTAATAATGCTTTATAGAATTGTACTTTTAATGATTTCGGTATTAATTCGTTTACAATATATTCTTGGTTTGGTTCAAAAATATAATCCACATTGGCAGTACCTTTTACGGCTGTGGTTGCCGAAGTATCAATGGGTAAAAAGCGTTCGGCAACTGTATTTTGTACAGCAGCATTTTTAAACTGATTATACACTAAATAAATTCTGTCAAATTGATTGTTAGTAAATGCTGCCATTATTTTTTCGGCAACTGGTGCTACATTCTCAAAGGTTAGTTTGTCGTATAATTCATTTAAATGCGTTGGTAAATCTGTACCATGAATACGATGATCAGTACGTTTAAAAGCATCATCTGCTTTTTTACCAATACATATAACAGAAACTTTTGAAGAACCTTTGTAATCGTTTTTAATTAAACTCCATGCTTTTTTAATTACGTTAGCGTTAAAACCACCTGCTAAACCACGGTTTGAAGAAATAACAACTAATAAAACATTTTCTCCGTTTGTGTTTCTATCAAATTTATTTTCGGAAGTATCTAAACTTGCGCTTAGGTTTTGTAAAATAGAAGTAAGTTTATTAGCATAAGGGCGCATTTGTGTAATAGCATCTTGCGCGCGTTTTAATTTAGCAGCACTCACCATTTTCATGGCGCTGGTAATCTGCATGGTTGAACCAACCGATGTTATCCTATTGCGTACCTCTTTTAAATTTGGCATCTTCTTTTAATTTAGAATTCAGAATGATGAATTCAGAATTTATTTTTTACTTGAGTTCCTAATTCTAAATTTTGAACTTCTTACTTACTTCTTTAGCAACTTCTTCTAATGTATGCGTAATTTCATCTGT
>JBDTJJ010000300.1:0-4618 GCA_039935895.1 Bacteroidia bacterium
ATTTAAAATAGCTAATCATTTATAACTAAAATACCAGATACATGATGAACGATTTAAAAATTTTAATTATAGATGATGATGAAGATGATTATTTTATTACTTCTCAATATTTAGAAGAAATTACCGAGTTTAACGTTAGCTGCAATTGGTGTTTTAAAATTGATGACGCGCTTTTAAAACTGACTGAAAATAATTACGATGCCTATTTTATTGATTACCGCCTTGGTGCAAAAACCGGCTTAGAAATTTTAAAAGAAGCTAATGAAAAGGGGTGTACAAAACCTGTCATATTATTAACGGGTAAAGGAAATGCGCAAATTGATAGGCTCGCTGTTGAAAATGGTGCGTACGATTATTTAATTAAAGGAGATTTAAATACCGAAGTGCTTGAACGTAGCTTGCGTTATGCGCTTGAGCGTTATAAAAGTTTTAAATTAATTAATGATAACGAAAAAAAATACCGTCTTCTTTTTGAAAATGGATTAAGTTTTATTTTTACATGCGATGATAATTTAAATTTTACAGAATGCAATCCGGCTAGTTTTTATTTATTAGGGCTTAAACCCGACGAATTAAAAAATAAATCGTTAATTGATTTTATTGCCGATAAAGATAAGCAGATTGTAAAAGATTTATTAGATAAGAAGAAAAACATACAAAATTTAAGTATAGAATTAACTACTAATTCAGAAGGTAATTTATCTATTGCTTATTTTGATTTGCCCAATCAACAATCGTATTGGCAAGGTATTATTTTAGACGAAACCATACGTAATCAGGCCGAACAAGCTAAAATTCAAGCAGAAAAATTAGATGCTACTTATAGATTGGTGCGTACTTTGGCGCACGAAATTAGAAACCCGCTAACTAATATTGGTTTATCATTAGAAGGAATTGAAGAGAAAAATATTGAAGGGCAAAAAATGTTTATTGATATTATAAAGCGAAGTTCGTATAGAATAAATTCTATTATAAGCGAGTTGCTTCAATCATCTAAAACAGTTGAACTTCGTTTAGAATTAATTGATATGGTTGAAGTTGTAAAAGATGCCATTGAAATTGCGGATGATAGAATTAAATTAAAAAACATTACCGTAGAAACTTCTTTTCCATCGCATAAAATTGTAAAAGAAATTGATATTGAAAAAATTACGATATCTCTCATAAATTTAATTGTAAATGCCGTAGAAGCTATGGAAGCTAATACAGGTAAGTTATACGTGGGCATCGTTCATACGTTTGAAACTACAGAAATTAGTATAAAAGATACCGGCTCGGGAATAAGCGAAGCAAATATTAAAAAATTATTCGAGCCATATTTTACCACCAAAAAAACCGGTATGGGTTTAGGTTTAGCATCTACATTAAATATTATCAAATCTCATAAGGCAGATATAAAAGTAACTTCTCAAGAAAATATCGGCACCACGTTTACCATCATTTTCCCTAATAATTAGTTGGGTAATAACTTCCGCACTACGTGCAAATAAATAAATAATTTACTGGTATAGTTGTTTCAGTACCTATTTAATAATATTTATTAAACAGTATAAAAATGAAATCAACAGATAAAAAATCTTCTTCAAAAAAGGAAAAAGAAGAAATTCATTCAATAACTCCAGATCCAACTAAACCAGATTCGGAAATATCATATAAAAAAATACACAAAATTGGAGATTCAGTTAAAAAAGAAACCAAATAAAAACATAAAATCATGAAAAGAACATTTATAAAAGTAGCAAGCATTGTTTTAACTGTAAGTGCAGTATTAACCAGTTGTAGCACATCTGCCGAAAAGGTTGAAAACGCAAAAGAAAACGTTGTTGAAGCAAATAACAACTTAGATAAAGCACAAGACGCTTATTTAGAAGATGTTGAAAAATACAGAAAAGATGCCGATACAGAAGTTGCAACAAACGACCAACGCATTGCCGATTTTAAATTACGGATGGTAAATGATAAAAAAGAAGTTAAAGCAGATTATAAAAAAAGAATTGACGAATTGGAAGCAAGAAACAAAGAGATGAAAAAAAAGATGGATGATTATAAAGCAGATGGAAAAGAAAATTGGGAAGCTTTTAAAACAGAGTTTAAACAAGGTATGGATGATATAGGAAATTCTTTAAAAAATTTAACCGAAACACATAGCGATAAAAAGTAACTTAAATTTTAAATAGAATTTGTGTAAAGTTTAATTGAGATTCAGGAAAAAAAAATGAAAATAAATTATACATTGGCGCTAGCTCATCTAGTTAATCAATGCATTATTAAAATGATAAACAACTAATATAAACAATAACTAAAAAATAAAATTATTGGAAATTTACTTTATGCAGTAGCCGTTATCTTAATTATTATTTGGGCAATAGGTTTTATTGGATATGGAACAGGTGGCATTATACACGTTCTATTAGTAATTGCATTAATTGCCATTATTTTGCGAATTATTCAAGGTAGAAGACCTATCTTGTAAGTTGTTGCATCTCTTTTTTATAATGATAGAAGAAGAAAATTGCCAATAATTATAATAAATAGAATTGCAAATCTTTACAGGTAAATTAAACATTACACAAGTTAAAAATTTATGGATGCTAATTTTAAAATTCCTTTCTACGCCAAGGTAGCTCTTATAGCTATTTGCGTTTACGCATTAATTTTTACCATGTGCATTGGGCGAGAGATTATTTTGCCTTTAATTTATGCAACTATTATTGCCATATTACTAAATCCAGTAGTTAATTTTTTAATGCGTAAAGGCGTAAACAAAATTGTTGCTATATCTATAACCGTTGTTTTTTCATTTCTGCTGGTTTTAGCTATTATATATGTTATCTCTTCACAAATGACTATGTTTAGTGAAACCTTACCGCAACTTAAAGTAAAAATTACAGAAGCTCTTAATGAGGGCGTTCATTGGGTAGCAGAAAAATTTAAAATAAGCGAACAAAAAATACAAACCAAAATACAAGAGGGCAGGAGCGAGGCAATGAACAACCTTGCTGTGGGCGAAAAAATTACCCAAGTTGGTAGAATTGTAATGGTAGGTACACTTTTGCCGGTTTATCTATTTATGATACTTTTTTATAAACCTTTGTTACTCGAATTTATAAAAAAACTATTTCCAACTCAACATCACAAAACAGTATCCGAAGTATTAATAAGCACCAAAACAATCATTCATAGTTATTTAGTCGGCCTACTTTTCGAAATGATAATTATTGCCGTTTTAAATTCAGTCGGACTTTTAATTTTAGGCATACAATACGCCATCTTACTTGGCGTTTTAGGCGCCATTTTAAATGTCATTCCATACATTGGTGGTGTAATGGCCACCTCTTTACCAATGATAATTGCCTTTGTAACTAAAGATTCTATAACCTATCCGTTAATAGTTATGATCATGTACATCGTTATTCAATTTGTAGATAACCATTACATAGTTCCAAAAATTGTAGCGTCACGTGTAAAAATAAATGCACTTATATCTATTATTGTCGTTCTAATTGGCGGTGCTATTTGGGGTGTACCCGGCATGTTTCTATCTATACCCTTAACTGCCATCCTAAAAGTAATTTTCGATCATATCGAACCACTAAAACCTTGGGGCTTTTTATTGGGTAACATAGTGCCCACCACATCAAGTTTTACTAGCATTAAAGTACGTAAAGCAAAGGCTAAATAATTTCTTTACTTGGGCGTTCCGGTCGATTACAACCGTCGGGCTTTTCGCTTATAGTTTTTTGGTTACAAAAAAGCTATCCGCTACAATCCCTAACGCAAACATACTACATAAAAAAAAACGCCTTGTCAGTTCTAATGTAGTAGAGAATAAATCAGTTTGTATTTTATACCGCAAAAGTACAAATGCAGCTTAGTGGAATATACGTTACAAACGCATCTCTAAAACATTCTCGTTACGCCGTGCTAAACGAGGACGAGGGTAAGCTTACATTTCGACAGGCTCAACATGACTATTTGCTAATTTCAGAAACGAGCTAACAAAAAAAATCCCAAGCTATTAACTTGGGATTTTTCAAAATATATTTTTACAAAACTATGCTTCAGTAGCCGGAGCTGCTTCTTCGGTTGGAGCTTCAGGCGCTGCCGCTGCTTCAACAACAGGAGGTGCTACTTTAGCCGCAACTTTAGCTGCTTTTACTTCTTTAGCTGCTTTTTCAATAGCAACACGTTTTGCTTCGTCAGATTTTTTACCGGTAGATAAATTATCTTTTTTAGCATTTACTTTAGCTTCTTTTTCTTGCATCCAAGCAGCAAACTTTGTTTCTACTTGCTCTACAGTTAAAGCGCCTTTTGTAACCCCATCTAAAAGATGTTTTTTCATTAAAATACCTTTGTAAGACAATATTGCATTACAGGTATTTGTAGGTATAGCACCATCTTGAAGCCATTTTAAGGTGCTTTCAAAGTTGATGTCAACCGTTGCTGGGTTAGTATTTGGGTTGTAAATCCCAAGTTTTTCAATGAACGCACCATCTCGTGGTGCTCTGCTGTCTGCAACAACTAGGTGAAAAAACACATTGTTTTTTTTACCGTGTCGTTGTAGTCTGATTTTTACTGCCATTTTATTTTTTTTAAATTAAGGATTGCGAAGATACAA
>JBDTJJ010000301.1:0-3865 GCA_039935895.1 Bacteroidia bacterium
AAACCTGTTGTTGGTTCATCTAAAATATAAAATGTTTTGCCGGTATCTTTTTTGCTAAGCTCGGTTGCCAGTTTAACGCGCTGTGCTTCTCCACCACTAAGGGTTGTAGCTTGTTGCCCAAGTGTAATATAACCTAAACCAACATCAAATAATGTTTTTATTTTTTGGTTGATATAAGGAATGTGTTCAAAGAAAACGACTGCTTGGTCGATGGTCATGTTTAACACATCGTTAATAGATTTTCCTTTATAACGAATTTCTAAAGTCTCCCGATTATAACGTTTACCTTGGCATTCATCACATAACACATACACATCAGGCAAAAAATTCATTTCAATTGTTTTCATTCCTGCACCACCGCAAGTTTCGCATCTGCCACCTTTTACGTTAAAAGAAAAACGACCGGGTTTATATCCTCTGATATTTGCTTCAGGTAAAGCCGCAAATAAATTACGTATGTCGTCAAAAACCTTGGTGTATGTGGCTGGATTACTGCGTGGTGTACGCCCAATAGGAGATTGATCTATTTCAATAATTTTATCAATGTGCTCTAAACCTGTAATTGATTTGTAAGGAAGTGGTTTTGCTTCTGATTTATAAAAATGATGATTAAGAATTGGATATAAAGTTTCGTTGATCAATGTTGATTTACCAGAACCAGAAACGCCTGTTACGCCTATAAAACAACCCAACGGAAATTCTGCAGAAACATTTTTTAAATTATTTCCGCTTGCACCTTTTAAAACAATTTTTTTACCGTTACCTTTTCTTCTTTGTTTGGGAACTGCAATTTCTTTTTTGCCTGTAATATATTGCGCTGTAACCGTGTTGTGTTTCAGCATTTCTTTTGGTGTTGATGCAGCAACAATGTTTCCGCCATGCACGCCAGCTCCAGGACCAATATCAATAACATAATCTGCGGCAAGCATAATATCTTTGTCGTGTTCAACTACCAAAACAGAATTTCCCGCATCACGTAAATTTTTCAGCGCCGTAATTAATCGTTCATTATCACGTTGATGTAAACCAATACTTGGCTCATCTAAAATGTATAACACGCCCACTAATTGCGAACCTATTTGCGTGGCAAGTCTTATACGTTGCGCTTCTCCACCGGATAGTGAACGCGAACTTAAATTAAGCGAAACATAATCTAAACCAACTTCTAATAAAAAACCAATTCGTGCACGTATTTCTTTTAGAATTTCTTTGGCAATTATTTGTTGTGATTTTGTTAAGCGTTTTTCTATGTCTTTAAAAAATGCATTCAGCGAACTAATATCTAACTGAGATAATTCGGCAATGTTTTTATTATCGATTCTAAAATAGAGCGCTTCTTTTTTTAAGCGAGTACCGTTACATTCCGGACAATTAATTTTATTTGTAAAACCTTGCACCCAACGTTGCATAGCAGGCGATGGATTTTCTTCGGCTTGCTTACTGATAAAATTTGCGATACCCTCAAACGCCATAGAATAACCTTCGCTATTGCCTTCGGTTTTTACTTTAAATAATTCATCGCTTCCATACAAAATAATATTTACAGCAGCTTCGTCAATATCTTCAAAAGGTGTATCTAACGTAAAATCATAAGTTTGTCCAATTGCTTCAAGTTGATTAAAAATCCAACCTTTTTTATAATCTCCTAAAATAGTTATAGCGCCTTTCTTCAAAGATAATTTTGGATTAGCAACAATTTTATCAATGTCAATTTCAGAAATAACACCTAGTCCGTTACACTTAGGGCAAGCACCATAAGGCGAGTTAAACGAAAACATATTTGGCGCAGGCTCATCATAAGAAATACCGCTGGTGGGACACATTAAAAAGCGAGAAAAAAATTGCGCTTTCAATTTTGAATTTTTCTTCTCTTCATGTTCCAAAACCATGATCGTGCCTTTGGCTTGTTTCATGCCTGTTTGCAATGACTGTGATAAACGCGGACGAATATTTGCTGCAATTTCAATACGATCAATCACAATTTCTATATCATGAATTTTGTACCGATCTAATTGCATTTTTGGCGTGATGTCTTTTATCTCGCCATCAATACGAACCTTGGTAAACCCTGATTTACGTATCTGTTCAAACAATTCGCGATAATGACCTTTGCGACCTTTTACAACAGGCGCAAGAATATTAATTTTTTTCTTGTTGTATTTTTCTATGATGAGATCTATAATTTGTTCGTCGGTATAACGCACCATTTTTTCGCCACTAACGTAGGAGAACGCTTCGCCGGCACGGGCAAATAACAATCGCATAAAATCATAAATTTCGGTTATAGTTCCAACCGTAGAGCGCGGACTTTTACTAACTGTTTTTTGTTCGATGGCAATTACAGGAGAGAGCCCAGTAATTTTATCTACATCAGGTCGTTCTAGATTTCCTAAAAACTGACGTGCATACGAATTGAAAGTTTCAATATAACGACGTTGTCCTTCGGCATAAATAGTATCAAAGGCAAGCGATGACTTACCGCTACCGCTTAGTCCGGTAATAACAACTAATTTATTGCGTGGAATGCTAACGTCTATATTTTTTAGATTGTGAGCACGCGCGCCAACTACTTCAATAAAATCTTCTTCGTTAATGAGGTTGCTCATTTTTTTCTGTATCCTTTCTAGTGTTTAATTTTTCAATTTCTTTTTCTGTATCGGTTGATAGAGAAGAATCTGTTTTTATATTGTTTATTAATGCTGTTGTATCTAATGTTTCTCTAACTAAATCTCCTTCAAAATAAGTAAATCCATTTTTTAAATATTCTTTTTTAGGAAAGTTTATGATATATGTTTTTTTGTTTGGATTAGATAATTTATTCTTTCTTAACCAAGGATTAAAAATTTTCAGTAAATTATAGTTATATCCTAAAGCATCTGAAAAATTTGATAAATCAGCAATGGCGCTATCTACTTTAAAAGATTTTAGTGGTACGCCATAAAAGACTTTTGATATACCTCGTTTATGTTTAGAAGAACTTTCTACTAATGTTTTTAAAGCTAATACACGGTATAAATATTTTGCGGTTTCTTTGTTCAACATTAAATCGTAATAATTTTTAGACTTTTGTTTTTTTAATTGCTGTTCAATTCCTCCCATACCAAGGTTATATGCCGCCGCAGCGATTGTCCAACTACCGAAATGCGCATAAGCTCCTTTAAAAAATTTACAAGCAGCTTGCGTACTTTTTTCAACGCTGTAACGCTCATCTACTTCCTCATTAATTTCTAAACCTAAACTTGCACCTGTGCTTGGTACAAATTGCCAAAAACCCGCAGCGCCTTGCGACGATTTCGAATTGGTAAGATTACTTTCTTCTAAAGCAATGTATTTTATATCATCTGGGATATTGTTCCGCTTTAAAACAGCCTCTATGGGCGGAAACCAAAGGGCACAACGTTTAAACAAAACAAAAGCTGATGACGATGAGTTACCTGAAAAAGCTTTATCTAAATTTTCTTTAATACTGTAATCATTTTGTGGAACAGCCTCACCCGCAAAATGTATATCTTTTGGAATGCTTAATCCTAAAAGGCTTTCGGCTGGATTGAGGTAATCTGCGTTAAATTCTTGTTTGGAAAACCATTTTTTTGACACAAAATATGTCAGTGAAAAAAAGACAAAGAAAGAAAAGGATAAAACGAAAAAATTTATTTTTTTACTATAATTAAGCATGGCGTTTTCGCCTTGTAAGATACAAGAAAAACAAAAATAATAAAAGTGGATAAGTTATAAACAGTAATGAACGTTGCAAACTAAAACCAGTTTGATTAATGAGCCAAAGTGCCAAACAACCTCCGGTAATATTTATCATAAAAAATAAAATAGCTACTTTTTTTTCAGTAATTCCGTTATAAAATAAATT
>JBDTJJ010000302.1:0-3563 GCA_039935895.1 Bacteroidia bacterium
ATAGATTGGTTTTTAGATACCAATTATACCACCTCGGCAGCATCAAAATATAATATGTTTGATGTAGTGCTGCATGAACTTGGGCATGTTGGTTTATTAGAGCATGTAAACCAAAGTAACGATTTAATGTGGTATAACGTAACACCCGGTGCAACTACAAATTATATTTCTAATGATGATGTAAATGGCGGTACCGAAGTAGTAACCAAAAGCACACAAAACAGTTATACCGGTTCTTGCATAGCTAATGGCGCACTTATACAACTTATTGGTAGCTGTTCTATGGGCAGTTCAGGCATCAACCAATACCTAAGCAACAATTACTTTTTAAACCTGTATCCAAACCCAACAGGTGGTGCCGTTTTAAATATCAATTTTCAAGCGCCAACAAACTCACAAGCACAAATAGTTGTTTACGATATGATGGGTCGTTCAGTTTCATCAAATAACTTATCTGATCGAAACGAAATCAATAGCACATATAGTTTAGATGTATCAAACCTTTCACAAGGTATGTATATGGTAAACCTTATTATTGATAAAGTAAAGGTTTGTCAAAAGTTTATTAAACAATAAGTTTAACCCTAAAAACTTAACACAAGAAAGGGGGGGGTAGTTTGCCCTCCTTTTTTTGTGTAACCTATAATTTAATTTTTCATTATAAGTAATACCCGTAATAAGGTTAAATATTATTATCATGCAACAATTATTAAAAGAATTAGAACTAATAGAAGCAGAAAACAAAGTGTTTTTTGAAAAGAAAAACGTTAGGCTTTATCAATATATAAGCGTTTCAAAAATGCCTGTAATGATAAGATTTATAGAGAGTATGGATAACAAGATTAGACTACCGGACATAATCTATAAAAAAGTAAATAAATTAGTAATGAGTTATTACGGTAAATAATATCAAAACTAACCAACCGCTTAAAAGCCGCCCAAAAAGGCGACTTTTTTGCTTAAAACCCTGTATCTTTGATAATGAGCAAGCAAAGTTTATAAAAGAACAAAACGTATATGCAAGCATTATTAAAAAAATACTTTATTCTATTGTTTTTCTACTTCAATTTGTCATGTAATTTTTATGCTCAACAAGGTTGTACAATTGATAGAGCTTCATTTAAAACCTTGCCTGAAATCTATTATAAAAATGAACAAGAAACAAAAGCTGTTTTTAGTTGTAAAATTATAAATTCTTTAATTACAGAAAATGGCGACGCTTATTCAATCGGAGAAATACAAGAAGTTTATTTTGGTAGAACCGTTTTAAAACAAGTAAAAATATTAACGGGACATTTTATAAAGCCACCACTTCCAAAGCCTCCAACATTATTAATCCCACCTCCTAAACCTATAATAAAAAATAATTATGATGTTCCTTATTCTGAAGACGGTCTAATAGATATAGAAAGTTTCTCTCATTCACCACAATCGTGGGGCATAAAAATGATGAAAGATAGCGTGTACTTGATTTATGCCAACAACGATACTGCATATAATCAAAGTTATGATTACAGGTGCAAACAATTTAAGAAAACTCCAGATATAAAGAATGAAATAGAAATGCTTAAAACCTTCGGAGGTATTTTTAATGAGAAAAAATCAGGGCATTTTATTTTCAAAAACGAAAAAGGAATTTTGCTTGCAGAGGGTAGTTATAAAAAAGGGAAACTATTAGGTGTTTGGAAAAATTATAGTACGGCAGGTCAACTATTTTCATGGGAAGATTTTGAGTTAAATGAATACAAATCGTTTTATTTTAACGGCAACTTAAAAGAAAAAATCACACATTATAAAGATAGTTCCGTAACCAAAAATTATTTCGATAATCCTAAATCACAAGTATATCTAAAAACCGTTACGCCTAAAAATGATACAAGTTCTAATATTATTATTTATGAGTATTATACAACAGGTGTCCTAAAAGAAAAACACGAAGAACATAATTATCGTTATAATGGACTTTATTGGGAATTTTATCCTAACGGTAAAGTAGAAACTATTTCAGAATACAGCTATCATCCACAGAATTACAGAAACGGAATTTATCAGCAATATTACTCCAATGGGCAACTAAAATTAGATGCGCATGTTATTAATGCCAGACGAGTAGGTTGTTGGATTTGGTACAATGAAGACGGTAGCTTTATGGCTGAATGGGATTATACAGATGGTAAAGCCCCACAATAAAAAGCCGTTTCAAATGAAGCGGCTTTTTTATTTTTTTATTTTTCAAATCAGCTATAAGAAACCTACATTTTACCGACCTACACGACCTACAAACCTACAAGGGATTGTTATACTAATATAAATCAATTAATTACCTCTTTTAAAGTATGGTTTTATAGCTAAATTTTGTAGGTCGGTGTAGGTTTACCGCCCTGTTTTGTAGGTCGGTTTTCATGCACTCAAAATGCAAACCTACAAAGTGTTTTTTCAAGATTGAAAACCTACACGTAACGTATTGATATTTAAGCTACTTACAACGAAATGTAGGTTTGTAGGTTTGTAGGTCGGCAAAACGCATAGGTAATAAACCGTTATACCAAAATTTCAACACCCAATTATTTAATTGATTCTACTTTGCGAAGTGGCATAAAATTAAACGACCAATTAAGGATAGATGTTGTTTCTTTTTTGAAAACATTAATAGACAAAAATTTCTTAAAAGATAGTCGTTTTGCTAATCCACTCGATAATTAAAAAGCACCGAAAAGTTTTGTATGTTTGAATATGAAAATATTTGATACTAATAACACAGCAGATGAATTTAACAGCCTTTTAAAGGATGCAAAGGATTTTTTAATTTTGATTTGCCCTTTCATATCTGTAAAAACCCAAACCGAAAAACGATATAGGTCGGCAATTGATTCGGTACATTACTCATTCATAGTAACACGACCTAATGATGAAAACAATAACAATAAGTATAAGAACAATATAACATTTTTAAATAGTTTAGCTAATGAGAAATGTGGTTTGGGAAAACTTGATGGGTTACACGCAAAAATATACATGAATGAAACAAAATGCTTGGTTACATCTTTAAACCTAATTGATTCTACACAAACCAACAATTATGAAATTGGCATTTTAATAGAAAGGGAAATAAACCCAGGCCTTTATTATGATGTTTCAAAAATTGCCTTAGAAATTATTGAAATATCCAGTGTAGAGAATAAAGGCACTGCCAAAACTATTTTAAGCCGAATTACAATAGGTAAATTGTATGCTGAAATAGTCGCTATACACGAAGAAAAAATTAAAAGCAAGTACAAAAACAAAAATAACTTTTATGAAGCACTTTGTAAATCTGCTAAAATATGGGTAGCATTTGATAAAGACACCCATTATAAAGATAATAGCAATTTACTTCTTCGAGAAACTGAAATTTCCTATGGTTTGTATTTAAAATTATTTCAAAAATTTTCCAGTAATTAGGTAACTCATTTTAGGATGATACAAAATTAACCCCGTTTCTTTTAAAAATTTATGCAGTTTAAATCTATTCTTTTAAAATTTTAAATCTGTTTCTTTTAAAATTCCATACGGTTTAAAGCCAA
>JBDTJJ010000303.1:0-4702 GCA_039935895.1 Bacteroidia bacterium
ATTTTTTTAATTCTGTTTTAGAAAAAGAAAATAGTTTAATAGCTATTTCCGATAATAAGGAGAAACAAAAAAAGATCATAAATACACACACATAGCTTAGGTAAACGTACACCGATGGGTAAAAAAACACATCGGCTAAATCGGTTGATAAATAAGGATGGCTAAAAGTTCTTTTTAAAAATAAATTAATACCATAACCAAACACATAAAGTAAAATGGTGTAAATTGAAAACCACCAAAAATTGTTTTTTTTAATATTTAGGTTGCTGGCTAAAGTTCGACACACAAATAATATCCATAGAATTAACGTGAGTATGCAAATGATAAATACAGGAAAAATAAACGCATCAATTTCGTTTATAGAATAGATATATAAATACAAACCATCTGCTTTAAATAAATAAAAGTAGAAAATAGCTAAGGCTAAAGCAATTAATAGAATCCATTTTGAAAATTGAATAATAGATTGCTCCGGTTGAATTTGTCTTTTGAAAAATAAAAGCAATAAAAGTATAGAAGTACAGAGCATTGTAAAAGATAAAAAAGAAAAAGTTTCACTCCTATGTTCTTTTTTTACTTCTACCGAAAAAAGAAATTCATTCTTGCTATTTAAAACATCAAATGAGTTTGGCAAGCTTGATTTATTTTCGAGTATATCACAATGATAAGGCAAATTGAAATAAGGATTAAACGAGTTTCTTAAATATTTGTTTTGATAAGCAAAACTGTTTTTAATTAAGACAAGCGCATATAACTGAAACGGACTGTACGAATTTTGGGAATGCCGAATAACCTGATAGTAGCCATTCTTTAGCTTAACGATTTTTTTTTCTAAACATACATTCAGCATATAATTTTCTACTGCCGGATGGTTGTCCGTCCAAAATTGCAAACTATCATTTTCATAAATAAAAAAAGCAATTCCTTTTTTGGTAAAAGTATTTGCGTAATTTTTTGCTAAATAATTTACAAAATTATTTTCTGAAGAATGATGTAGTTGTTTGTGAATAGAATCTAAATCAATAGCCGCTTCCTGTTCAAGGGTTTGTATTTTTTTCTCTGTGCCGTTCTTAATTGTATCGAGAGAAGGGAAGGATAAAAAATAAAATAGTATTGCCAAAACTGCTGCCGGAAGCGATATGTAGAGCAGGTTTTTATTTTTCACGGGCTAAATTATTTTTTATTATCTCCGTCAATACGCTGCACGTTTATAACACCTGGCACCTTTTTAAGGTTATTACTTAGCTGCGTTAAATGTTCGGTACTATGCACATAAACCATAATCGTTCCTTCAAAAATACCGTCTTCGGTATCAAAAGTTATGGAGCGCATGTTTACATTGTGCTGCGTAGAAATTACTTTGGTAATATTATTTACAATACCCATTGCATCAGTTCCTGTAATTTTAACGCTGGCCAAAAAGGTAAGTAATTTATCGCTGTTCCACTTTGCTTTTACAACACGGTATGCGTAATTAGCCAGTAGTTTAGCTGCATTTGGACAATTTACCCGATGAATTTTTATTCCTTCTCCAACAGTTACAAACCCAAACACATCATCACCCGGAATGGGTGTACAGCAAGGTGAAAGCTTATAATCAAGCTCTTTCATATCATCGCCAATAACAAGCATATTGCTCTTGCCTCGTGCCTGCGTAACCATTTCTTCAACGGTGTGCTGTTTTTCTAATTTTTCGGTAACGTATTTTTCCGGATGTTTTTTAAAATCTAAAAATTCTTTTATTTCTGCAATACCAACCGCATCTTTAGCTGCGCGGTAAAATAATTCTTGAGATGATGATAGTTTTAAGAAATCAGTAAAATCCTGAATGTTTTGAATCGTAAATTCTAATTTTTGTTTGTAGAACTTTCTCTCTAAAATTTCTCTTCCGTCATCGGCAATTTTTCGGTGTTCGTTTTTAAGTGCATGTTTTATTTTTGCTTTAGCTTTTGCTGTAACAACAAATCCAAGCCAATCTTCATTTGGATTTTGCTTTTTAGACGTTAGTAATTCTACCTGATCGCCACCTTTAAGCACATAACTAAGGGGTACTAGTTTGTGATTTACCTTGGCACCAATGCAATGCTCGCCAATTTTACTGTGTATTTCAAAAGCAAAATCTAAAGCGGTTGCACCAAATGGAATAGTGCGCATTTCGCCTTTTGGTGTAAATACAAAAATTTCTTCGGCAAATAAATTTAGTTTAAAATCGTCAATAAAATCCAAGGCATTATCCTCAGGGTTTTCAAGCATTTCGCGTATTTTGCTTACCCATTCCTCAAGCTGACTTTCTTTTTCAGAGGTCTTATCTTTGTATTTCCAATGTGCTGCGTAACCTTTCTCTGCAATCTCATCCATGCGTTCGCTACGTATTTGCACTTCAACCCAATTTCCTTCCGGACCCATTACGGTTGTATGTAAACTTTCGTACCCGTTAGCTTTTGGGGTAGAAATCCAATCGCGCAAACGTTCCGGACTAGGATGATAAAAATCAGTAATGATTGAATAGATGCGCCAACAATCAGATTTTTCGTTTTCGGGTAAGCTCTCGCTTATAATTCGTATCGCAAATAAATCATAAATCTCTTCAAACGGTACACCTTTATTTTTTATTTTATTGTATATGGAGTAAACCGATTTTGGCCTGCCGTAAATTTTGCATTTAAAGCCTTGTTCTTTTAAAATTTCTTCTAACGGATCAATAAATTTTTGAATGAATTTTATTCTTTCCGGTTCAGATTCTGCAAGCTTTTCAACTATCTCATTAAAAATTTCGGTGTTGGTAAACTTCAAGCCTAAATCTTCCAATTCGGTTTTAATAGCATTTAATCCCAAACGATGAGCCAGAGGAGCGTATAAGTATAATGTTTCAGATGCAATTTTAATTTGCTTATCGCGCGCCATACTGTCAAGCGTACGCATATTATGTAATCTATCGGCAAGTTTAATTAATATAACACGTATATCATCACTTAGCGTAAGTAACATTTTTCTAAAATTCTCGGCTTGTAAAGATGATGTTTGATCAAACACACCTGATATTTTGGTTAGTCCGTCTATAATTTTCATTACACGGTCGCCAAACATACCGTCAATATCTGCCAAGGTAATTTCGGTATCCTCAACTGTATCGTGCAACAAAGCACATACAATGGATGTAGTACCCAAACCAATTTCTTCGGCGCAAATTTGCGCCACCGCAATTGGGTGATAGATGTACGGCTCGCCAGTTTTACGGCGCATATCCTTATGAGCCTCCACGGCAAGTTCAAATGCCTTTCTAATAACTTCTTTGTCGCCTTTTTCTAATCTGCGTTTAGATGCGTTAAGTAGTTTTTTATAACGGTTAAGAATTTCTTTCTTTTCCTGCTCTTCTTGTGATGTCTTTTCCATATAATTTAGTCTTCTAAAATTACAAAAATATATTTAGATAAAAGAAGAATTAGGTTAATTTGATGTTTCGGCAGATTACAATAGCAAGGTTTTTTAATGTTTATCGTCGTAAAAATTACCACCTGCATCAAATACATCAGTTAAAAGATATTTGTTGTTTACCTTTTTGTAGTTAAAGCTAACCGAACCAACCAGTTTGCCTTTAGTGTCGTTTCTGCTAACCTCAAAAGAATAGTAGGTTGTACCCTCAAACTTTGAAATATTTATATCTCTATAAGTTTGCGTGGAAAGAATTTTAATGAAATTTGGAGTGAAAAGTTTATTGTAATTATTTGCAAAATCTGCTGTGTTTGTTGTTGTATTGTCTGATTCTTTTTTAAGGCCAATCATATAGGCCCAGTTACCGGTTACTGACGATTGTATTGTAGTAAGAATAAGCTTATCATCCTTATTAACAATTGGCACTACAACAGAGCTCCAAAAAGCTTTTTGCGATAGCGTATCTGCAGCTACTTGAGAGGTTTGGTGAGACTTGTTTGGCTGTGTATTAGAATCTGCTGCTAAGGAATTTTTGTCGCTAGATATAATTTTAATAGGTTGATTATCGCCTGTATTACCGGATGGTTGCTTGCAAGACGAAACTAGTAATGCTAAAATAAAGATTTTTAATTTCATAAAATTGTGCCTACTGAAAAATTGTGCTAAAGGTATTGATTTTTGCTTGCGTAATTGATTAGTGTGTTGTAACCTTTGTTAAATATATGGTTATATTAATTAAGAAATAGAGTATTTAGCCAAAATAGGTTTTCTTTAAGTGGAAATTACCTGTATAATTAGTTACAAATTAGTTGTTTTAAATTTTGTAAAAAGAAAGCGTTTTGTAAACTTGTATAAATTATACAAGACCTAAAATGAAACTAACACACTATATATATATACTTTTTTTATTGGCAACCCAAATTACCTGGGCGCAACAAAATAAAAACAAAGTAAAATCATCTTCCTATAATTACGATACGCTTAATAAAATAATTATAAACGGCTTAAATAAATTTAGAAACGAGCACGGTTTAGACAGCTTGCAATCTCAAGAGATATTGGTTAATGCAGCCGTATTAAGTTCTACGCAAATGGCGGATGATGAAAAAATTAATCCGCAAGGCTTAGCCAAAACAACGCCGAAATATTTAAAGAAAGCAGGTGCAACTAAAAAAGGAGAAGAGCTTGCTGTGGTAACTCCGTTGGGCAAAGGCTCTAATCAATTAGAACCTATTGTGGTTGCTAAAGCTATTTTACAAAAATGGACGCT
>JBDTJJ010000304.1:0-9959 GCA_039935895.1 Bacteroidia bacterium
TAACTACTGTACCCGGACAAATCGGATTTGATGGACTTGCCGTAACACTTACAGAAGATGCAATAACCGGTGTTACTGTTATAACTTGAGTCATGTTTCCTGTTCCGTTTGCATTAGTAGCTGCTAAATTAAATGTGTATGTACCCGCTACCGAAAAAGTAACCGCTACAGTTGGTGTTGTTGCATTAGGTACAAAGGTTGCACCTGTGGCAGGATTTACCGTCCATGAATAACTTGTAATTGGTCCGTTTGTAGCCGAACCGTTTAAGGTTAAAGTTGAAGTTATACAAATGGTAGCACTTGGCGATGGAGTTATACTTACTACCGGATTTGCTGCCGCAGCTGCATCGGTTAATGTAACATCATCAACTGCAAAAGATGGGTCTGTGCCTGCACCATCATCATCATTTATCCAAAGAAAACCAATTTTTACGTTAGCGTTATTATTGGCAGATGCTGGAAGTGCCATAGAAAAAGCAGTCCATTTTCCTTGTCCGCTGCCACAGGTTACTGTTTTTGCTAATGCATTTATTTGTGCCCAGGTTGTTCCATCAAAATACCAAAGACTTGCATCATCGGTTGCACCTTGCCCATTCTCCATATATTTAAAAGCAAGAGTTATGGTTGAATGCCCTGTGCAATTTATAACCGGAGATTCTACACGTTTGTTAGTTCCGGTAGAAGTACCTCCAAAAGCACTGGTACCACCCGCATCGTAAGAAGCTCCACAATCTCCTGTAGGACAAAGTGTAAAGGGCGAGCCGTTAGGAATGCTTGCCACGTGTAAGGTTTGGTTTGTTCCACAGCCTGTACCGCAAGCGCCAACAGCATTGCCATTTTCGGTTGCACTTACATACCACGTATTTGCCTGTGGGTCTTCTGCCCCAATTATAGATACCGTCCATGTGCCGTTACCGCCGGGATTTAAACCATTAGCTAGTTGCAATTGATTACAGCCTGTGCCAAAGCCTTCTGTCCAAAAGGTAGTTTGGGCATTTAAACAAAGAGATGTAATAAATAAAATAAAAAATAAAATTCTTTTCATATATGTTATGATTTCAAAACAGACTAAAATTACTATAATTTATTTAAAAATTGAATAGTGTTTATATTATCTGAAAAATCAAAAATTGAAGGTTCTTGCGTTTTGCCGAAAGAAATGGTTTTTATAGAGATTTCTTTACCTGAAACAACACATTGCAAATCCTCTTCCATTGTTTTTAATTTGGCAGAAACTTCTTCCATATTTTCGTATTGCTCATAAAATAAGACTGCAATTGGCGAGTGCAGGCTATCGCTTTCTTTTATGATCAAAAAATTATTATCTAAAAATTTATCTTGATTTAAAAGATAAATGGCTCGGTTATACTCGTGGTTATTGCCGTATTTTTTATTTTGAATAATTTCTCCGAAAGAAAAAACGCTTTCGTACAATAAATTAAAGTTGTACCCTTTTGGCACATAAATTTTAGAAACGTTTCTGCATCCTAAACCGTAATAATCAAATATATCGTTTCCTAAAAGAGCTAATTCTTCGGTAGTTTCTTTACCGGTAAGCACTGCAACCGATGTTCTGTTTTTACGAATAATGTGCGGATATTTACCAAAGTATTTTTCAAAATAAAGCGCACTATTGTTACTTCCGGTGGCAATTACGGCATCAAAATTATTCATTCTTCCATCTGTAAAAAGAATATAATCTTTAAACAAAGGCTCAATTTCTTGTATAAAATCGGCAAAAAAAGTAATCAGTATTTTATCGTCGCTTGATGGTTTTACCAAGATTTTATTACCCGAAAGCATCACACACATAAAATCATGAAAGCCAACAACAGGTATGTTTCCAGCCATAATAACGGCTACTGTTTTAGGTGTTTTGGGTTCTTTTATCTCTGCAACAAATTCTCGTAGTTTAGTTTCTTCTAACATAACTAAAATACCACGCAAGGCTTTTAGTACATAATCTGTAGAAAACCAACCGTTGTAAGAATAGCTCTCCGAAATACAATGATCTAAGGCTTCGAACTTGGCTTTGTATGAAGCGTTTTTCCGATCGCCTAAAAAATCTGCCAAAAAATGGTTTAGTTTTAAAAATGCCTGTACCCGTTTTTCAATCATTGTTTATATCCTAAATTATGGTGCAAAGTTATCATTCTATAATTTATAAAATGATGTGTATATTTGCACTGATTTTTTAAGCAAAACGATAAAAAATGGCTATTAAAATAACCGACGAATGTATTAACTGCGGGGCTTGCGAACCCGAGTGCCCTAACAATGCCATATACGAAGGTGGTGCCGAGTGGCGCTTTGCAGATGGAAGTACCGTAAAAGGTACATTTAAAGGTTTAAGCACCGGCCTTGAAGCTGATGCCAACGAGCCGCAAACACCTATTAGTATGGATGTTTATTATATTGTTGCCGATAAATGTACTGAGTGTAAAGGTTTTCATGACGAGCCACAGTGTGCTGCCGTTTGTCCGGTTGATTGCTGCGTACCCGACGAAGCCCATAAAGAAACAGATGAACTTCTTTTAGCCAAAAAAGAGGCTATGCACTTGTAGTTTTAGGTTAAAGTTTGATTTTAAAATCAGTTTTAATCGAAAATAACTTAACAATTACTTAAGATTAGGCTAAAGATTTACTTACTATTTTTACATCCAACTACAAACAACAGTTATGGATACGCCTACAAAAATTTTATTAGTTGATGACGAGCAAGATATTCTTGATTTTTTAGGATACAATTTAGAAAAAGAAGGCTTCGAGGTACATACCGCCAGCAATGGTAAAGATGCTATAAAAACTGCCACCAAGCTAATACCCGATTTAATTGTTTTAGATGTAATGATGCCGGGTATGGATGGCATTGAAACCTGCCGAGAAATTAGACAAATTGATACCTTAAAAAATACCATTATTGCATTTTTAACTGCTCGTAACGAAGATTACTCTCAAATTGCAGGTTTTGATGTGGGTGCCGATGATTATATTACAAAACCAATTAAACCGCGTGTTTTAATTAGTCGTATTAAAGCTTTATTGCGCCGTGGCGCGGTTTCTGGAAGCGAACAACCAAGCGATATTATTGAAGTTGGCGGCATACGGGTAGAAAAAGATCGCCACATGGTTATTAAAAACGGCATAGAAATGTCGTTTCCTAAAAAAGAATTTAAACTACTTGCTCTTTTAATAAGCAAACCAGGTAAAGTTTTTAGCAGAGAGTATATTTTGCAGCACGTTTGGGGCAGCGAGGTTGTTGTTGGCGACAGAACTATTGATGTACACGTACGTAAACTTCGCGAAAAATTAGGCGATGATTACATCAAAACCATTAAAGGCGTAGGCTACAAATTCGATTTTTAAATTTTATTTTATTGAGGCGTTCCGTAATTACAAAACTAATGCCTTTGTAAATAATAAGCCTTAACCACGAACCAAGCATTTAAGCTTAGATAAGATCCCAGAATTACCCAAGCGGCCAATTTGTCGAACTTTTTTAATTCATCTACCTTATTTTTTTTGGCAAGCTTTAGTGTATAGACCGAACAGCATGCAATGGCAAATACAAAACACAGCGTAATTACGTGTAAAGAATCTACCAATGTAAATGTAGTAGATTCTGGCAGCATAAAATCTATAACGTATTTATTACCAACTACGGCAAATAAAGAACCCATGGTTAAATCAAAGCGAGAATCTATGCTATCACTATGGATAAAAAAACAAAGAAAAGACAAGAAAAAAGCAATATACATTCCAATAAATAATTTAAGAAATAGCCACCATGATTCTCGCTCTAAACAAAGCTGTACCTTATAGCTGCTAAATTCAGAATGAGGTTTGGTTAAGGTAGGATCTCCAAAGGTAGTCTCGTATTTTTTTATGCTTGTTGTAATCTTAAAGCTATCGGTAATTACGTTCCAATCGGCAGTAGCCCATTGAGAATAATGCTTGCCCAAGGTATCTTGTACAAAAATCAGATCATTTGAATCATATTGTGAATTCTCTATGGAGAATTTTAACTTTTGCCTATCAAACGGAAAGTTATGAATCTTCCAAGAATCTTTCATTACACACTGCAACTTCATCAGCATATATATTCTGCCATCGGCAAGCGTATCTACCGTGTAAAAAGATTTATCAACTGTTTTTGCCATGGGCACTTCCAGGTATTTTGAAAAATCGAAATCATAATTTTTGTATTTTAACCATAACCACAGGTTGATACTGTATTGGTTATCTTTAAAATCTACATCATATATGCCGTTAATATAAGTGCCTACTAAAACCGTATCGGGCTTATGGTCTGCTTTAGCAAAAGGTGCGCAAAAAATAAATAGAAGTAAAAATAGTAAGATTTTTTTCATTTTATAATGAGCGCAACAAAATTTTGGTTGGCGCTTGTTTCATTTTTAATTTGTTAACGCTTAAAATTACTCTTTTTCAGTCATAATTTTTTAAATCAATTATCCTTTTCAATATCGGAAGCTTTGTATTTTACTAAGCCTTTTAACGTGCCTAACTGAGTATTAACTACACTTTCATCTCCGGCAACAACCAATCTATAACTATCTGCTGTAAAATATTTTTTACTAATTTTTTGTACGTCTTCTATTTTTAAAGCAGCTAAATCGTTTAAAAAGTTTTTTCGTTTTTGAAAATCATACATTACTGGATTATAAAAACTTAAAATATTTTCCGGCATTTCAGAACTAATAATACCCATACGCAAACCAATAACAGCTTTATCAAAATCTTCCTGCGATATAGTTGCTAGATTAAAATCTTGCAAAGTTTTATCAAATAAATTAATGGTGTTTGCCATTTCATCACTTCTAACCGAACAAGCAACTACAAACAAATTTGAGAATTGTGTTGGCTGATAATTGCTGGATATACCATAGGTTTTACCTCCTTTCTCGCGTATTTCTGCAAAAAGCACACGACTAAAAACAGTATTGGCAACTCTAAACGCCAAGTAATCTTTATCTTTTATAGAAGGCGCAACTTTATTCCATTGCAAAGCACATTGCGTTGCACCAGCACGATTTACAAAAGCTATTTCTTTCTTTTTAATACTAGGTGCATCTAAAGCAACGCCGTTTACTTCGCTAAAAGTAGATTGCCAGGTACCAAAATATTTTTCCAAGACAGCTTTAATTTCTGTTGTATTAAAATTTCCGCACACAATAACTGATGAATTTTTTGGTGTAAAATTAAACTGATGAAACTCTTTTAATTTATCAGGCGTAATAAGTTGCAATTGCGTTTTGTAATAATGTCTTCCTAACGGACTAGTAGTTCCATAAATATTCAAATCGCTAAATACATCAGTCAAATTGCTAATATCCATTTTAGCAGGATTATTATAGTCTATCAAATAAGAAATGTTTTGATCTAATTTATCTTTATCAAAAAGTGGATGCAAAATAGCAGAGCTAAATAAATCCATTCCTGCATCAAAATCTTTACTTAAAAAAGTAGCGTTAATGCTTGTGTAATCAAAAGATGAACGGCTGTTAAGCTCTCCACCTAATTTAAATGCTTTGTCATTTTGGGCTTCTTCGGTGTATTTAGTATTTCCTTTTAAAAGCATGGTGGCTGTAATTTCGCTATAACCTTGTTGTCCGGGTGTTTCGTTTTTTTTACCTGTGTTGATGATGAAACGCACATTAACCGCAGGTATTTTACCATACTGAAGTAAGTAAATTTTCAACCCATTTTTAAGCGAATAGGTTTCTAATTGAGGTACTTCTTGTGCGCCGGCTGCAAAAAATAAAATACTTAGTGTTAGGGATAAAATTTTCTTCGTCATAGTTATTCGCTTAGAGGTTTACAATTAATAACTTTCATTTTTTCAGGATTGAAATACGTTTGTGCAATTTGTTTTAAATCATCTGCCTTAATCTTTTTGTAAGCATCAATCATTGCATTGTACTTGTTGTAATCATTATAATAATATTCGGCAAAGCCTAATTGCCCTGCAATATCCTGATTGGCATAATTGGTAAAAGTTTGTTTGGCTTGCAAGTTGCTTATATAATCATCAATTAATGATTGCTCTAAACCATCATTTATAATTTCGTTTATTTGTTTAGATATTATCTTTTTTACTTTGGCATTTCCCATGGTAGCTTGCATAACTACATCAAACGTTGCATAATTGCTATACATACGCGATATATCATTTTGACCTGCAATTTGATACGCCATATTGCCATTGACAAGCACATTATTTAAAATAGAATTTGTGTTTTCAAACAACAACTCGCTCAATAAATTAAACCCGTAATAATCTTTTTGTCCGAAAGCAGGTGCGGGCACTATGTAAGAATATATTTGCACCGGAAAATCAATTACCATTTCTTCTGTTGGAATGGTATAATTAAAAATATCGGGCTCTGTCTTTTTTGTATTTACCGGAAGTTGCTTTGTTATTCCACCAAAATGTTTCTTAGCATACGCAAATACATCTTCGGCTTTTACATTGCCAGTAACAACTATAAAAGCATTATTGGGACTATAAAATTTATCGTAAAAACTTTGGCATTGTTGTGTAGTGAAACTGGTAATCTCAGGTAAAAAGCCAATCACATCAACTTGGTATGGATGTCCTTTTGGATACAAACTTTTATAACGTTCTTCTGCCATGCGGTTATACCAGTTATTTTGCCCTAGGCGTAATTCTTCGCCCACAACTTGTCTTTCGGTATCTAATACTTTTTGACTTAATAAAAGATTTGCCATTCTATCAGCTTCCAGTTCAAAAACTCTTTCCACATTTTTAGATTCTACTTCTTCATGATAAACCGTTCTATCAAAGGTTGTGTAAGCGTTTGTATTGCCGCCCATTTTTTCAATGAGCTTAATAAATACATCACCTTCGCCATTAAAATTTTTAGAGCCACGAAACATCATGTGCTCAAACATGTGTGCCATGCCACGCACGCCATCCCATTCGTCTTTACTGCCAACTCGGTACCAAACTTCAACTTCAGCCATAGCATTGGTGTTCTTTTCGCAGACAATAACTTTTAATCCGTTATCTAACACGGTCGATTTCATTGGGTAATCAAAAGCTTTGGTAGTTAATGTGCTTAACAACAAAACCGAAATGCAAATTATTTTATTCATACTTTCTTTTTTAAAAATCAAATCCTAAACCAATTAAAAAGCCGTTGCTTACTTTGCCATTAATGCCGTAAGCCAACACATAATCAATACGTACTACTTTAAATATTTTTTCTAACCCGAAATTAACTTCGCAATAATGATTTAGTTTATCACTAAACAAAGCGTGCGCACCAACTACCTCTTGTATTTTAGTTTTCTTTAGTAAAGGAATTTTATTAAAGATAAATCCGTTAAAATGATGCTCAGCGTGTAGTTCTATATATTCTTTATTAGTGCTATATGTGTAATAAGGCAATAACTTAAACGAGTTTAAATAATCTGAATTTGCCAATATAGTTTGGTTACCGTTATAGTGTTTGTAATCCATAAAATACATCACACTATTATTTATAAAGTAGCCCGCTTTTGCATGATAATAAAACGTACCTACTAAACCCAACTTAATATCATCTTCTACAACAAGTTTTATAAGGTCGTAGTTTGCAGTTGCATTTAAGGTGGGTATTGCTTTGGTATAACCAATATTTATACGCGGATATTTAGAGCCTGTAATTATTTTACGGTGTGGCAGTGTATAATATTTTTCTTTAAAACGAATGCGGAAAGCGATATCTAAAATCAACGCATTATTTGTTTTAAATGCAAAATTATCCGTACTAGGGTTTTGAGGATCGTTGCTGGTAAAGAGTTTGTTTTTATCATCAATCCATAAATTAGTGTTGGTGTTTTTTAACGCATCACGTTCGGCATATTCTGCGCTGGCGTATAAAATCAATCCGTTAATAATTTCTCTTCTATAATTTACTTGCACCGAAGTTTTTTTGTACAACTTCATATAATTATCATTGACAAGCAAGGTATAAGCCGAATTTATTAAAGGCGAAATAGGATTGCTTGAATTATATTGTTCAACCATGCTTTGCACATTTACACCAAAGCGCTGAAATTTTTCTGGTTTTTGCAAATAACTCCAACCCAATTTTCCTCCCCACAAATAATTAGAAAAACCATAGCGCGCACTACCTGTTATTTCTTGCTTTCTAAAATCTGCATAATCTTTTTCGTAATGTAATTTTATACTTGAGTTTATACCTTCAACCGTGTTGTATTGAACGCCTCCATTTATTAATCCGCTGGTGCTAAAATTTGTTTTTTTAAATGTGTTTTGATAGCGATAGCCCAACAACAAAGCACTGGGTTTAAACCGGTTCGCCCTATGGTCGATCGAATCTTTATATTCTTTAGTACCCTTTCTTTTTGCGATGCTATCTTTTTTATGGTAATCAATTACTTCTTCGCTCGTCAAAGGAATTGGTCTGTTTTCTTTCCAATAAGAAGTATCTTTTTTATTGGCTTCATCTTCTACTTTTAGCACTTCATTTTTAAAGAATTTTTTAGGGAAGGTTGGATTTATTTCATAACCAGAAAGCACGGCATTGTTGTAACCATCTCCTTTTATACCTAAAAATTTAAAATGGAAACTAAAGTTTAAGTTAATAGGCATCCAAACACTGTCTCCTAAAATAGGCGCGTGTAATTGCTTAACATGCAACGTATCAACAAAATCTATTTTAGCATCTTTGGTTAAGTACATATCTACACTATGTATGCGCCAGGTATTTTCTTGAATATAGATTATACCGTGAAAACAAGGATCAGTCTTGCGTTTTGGAAGCACTTCTATTTTGTTTATCATTTTTCCGTCTTCAAACGAAGTACCTAATAAATGATATTTATACGATATAAAAGCGTTTTCGTTAATGGGAGAAATAAAAGGTCGATCGCTTAAACCATCAATGGTAACTAGGTTGTCGTAAAAATTAAATTTCATGTCACTTAACTGATTAAAACTAACCCCTTGGTTGTTACCGCTTACTTTACTCGAAAACATAATTTCTTTTTCATCATCAGGCTTTCTAAAACTATATTTGCTTTCACTTTCTGATAAATAAATAACGCCAAGCATAGACGAGTCAAATTTTTCGCCACTAACCGAAATTAATTTGGACATTGTTTTAGATACTTCTTTTAAGCGCTGTAAACTTTTTATATAAGCTGTACATGTGTATGAGCTTACTTGTTTTAAATAATATTTACGTTTTTTTATTGCCTGACGAATGACCGCATAAGCAGGGTCTTCACCCAATGTAACCGTAACTTCTTTTAATTGATAACTATCATCGGCAAGTGTGGCATCTAATTTTGTATCGGCATTTACGGTAATTGTTTTGGTTTCTTTTTTATAACCTATGTATTGAAAAATAACATCATACGTGCCAGCCGAAACTTTTATATTATAAAATCCATCTGCATTACTATTAGTACCAATGGTAGTACCTTTTATAAGTACCGAAGCAAAAGGCATAGCATTTTTTTTACTATCCGTTATTTTACCCGATATAGTATATGTTTGTGCGAAAAACTGAAAAGATAAAAAGTAAAATAAAACAAGATAAAATTTTTTCATATAAATTATTGTGGTGCTTTTATAAAAACCGATATCAAATATAAATTTATTTGTTCGATAAACATTAAGCCGAATTATAAGAAGAATTGAACAAAAGTTGAGCAAAGAACACAGGTGCGTCTGGAATATTTTCTTTCAGTAGCTTTTTATTAGTTCAGTTTAAAAAAATAATGCAATACTAAATACCTTAACGTAAAAAAAGTATTTTTACCAAATGGAAAACAACGTTACAATTTTTGTAGAAAACAACGATGGCATTAAAACTCCCATAGAAGCTCCAACCGATATGGGTTTAAGCCTAATGGAACTTTTAAAAGGAAACGATTACGATATTTTAGCTACCTGTGGTGGCATG
>JBDTJJ010000305.1:0-4516 GCA_039935895.1 Bacteroidia bacterium
GTGTTTTCTAAAAGCTTAAAAAAGCCTGCCGATGAATGGAATAAACCTGTTTTACTAGATACCGAATTGCCCATGGGTTTGGTATACCAAATTCAAATTGGTTTGTACAAAAATGGCATTTCTACCGATGTTTTTAAAGGATTAACACCTATTTTTGGCAAAACGGTTGCGGGCGGTGTGTCTTATTCTACCGGTATGTTCGAGAGAATTGCTGATGCCAACGAAGCAAGGGTTTATGTAAAAAGTATTGGCTTGACTGATGCTTTTGTGGTGGCTTATTCTAATCGTAAAAAGATTACATTAGCTGAAGCCGCGAAACTTGAAAAGAAGTAATTAACTTTTTAAAATACTAACTTCTACTCTAATATTTAACTGACCTTCTTCGTTTGTTTGCGCATCTTTTATAATTGGTTTTTTGCCTCCGTAGCCTTTCGCTTCAAGTCTTTCAGATGTAATGCCATTTGTTTCTAAATAATTTTTTATTGCTTCGGCACGTTTTTGAGAAAGCCTTTTAGCGCTTCCTTCGTAATTCCATTCTTCGCCAAGTTTGCTGTAAGCTTTGTTTTTAGCAATGTGATGATCTCCGTTAGTATGCCCTTGTATTTCTATATGAACAGTTTGATTACTCAATAAAAATTGCAACAGTTTTTGCAATTCATCATACGATGATTTCTTTAAAGCATAGGTATTAGGAAAGAAGTAGATGGTCTTCATCACAAAATTTTCTCCTTCTTTAAAAGGTTGAAGCAATATATCAACTGTATTATTTATGGAGTCGATAGTAACGGTTTGCATGGCATTTTTATACCCAAAAGCGGTACATTTTATTTTATACATTTTATCTTTTTCAACTACACAACTCCAAATGCCTTTTGTTGTTTGCGTTATTTGTATTTGTTCGTTACTTGATTGTTCTGTAACCAGTAGCATTGCATCAATAGGTGTTTTTTTAGTCACATCAATTATTCGGCAAACGAGCGTAGTTACTGTATTTGTAGGGATTACCTTTACGGTATCTTTTTTTACTATAGGCGGTTCTATAATTTTAGCAACAACAACTTCCGGTTGTTTTATAGGTGTTGTTAGGGCGTTTTTTTTTGCGGAAAGTGTTGCTATATCTCGTTTACAAGGCAGGTGAATTGCTTTAATACGCAGCGTATCTTTTTGGGTTATTAAATAAAAATTATGTCCGCAATTATTTAGAGAAGTATTTAAAACCGAAATATAATACACGTTATCTTTCTTTGCTTGAAATATTTTTTCGCTTAAATCATAAGGATCATCTGAAGAAGTAGTATTTATAAAAAAAGAGGATTTAACCGCTTTTACTTTATGATAATAAACTTTATCACAAAAGTCTTTTTCGTTATATTGATAAACATACACCACATATTCATCGCTATCATTGATGGAATTTACTTTAAAATGAAGTGTGGCATTTTCTTTTGCAATAACTTTATACCAATACGAAAACTGATCGCGATAGCTGTAAAAAACCGTTTGATTAAGCTGCGGTTTAGAGTTACTTACAGCATCTGTCGAGTAATTAAACGGAATAATAATTTCTTTACTATACGTACAATCATTGTTTCCTTCTATGGTCTGTGCTTTAGAAACCGCAAATCCAAAAACTAAAAAACTACAAATTAAAATCCACTTCATTTTATAAACCTTTATGGAAAGATAAAGCTTATAACCAAATGAATTTGCTACACAATGCTAAAGTTTAACACTATACAATGTGAAAAAGATTTAGAACCCAATGTTTAAACCACCTGTAAATGTGTTGGTTTTCCCTTGATAAAAACCGGGTGTATATTCCTGCAATAAAGTTGGTGATGCTGCTTTAATATCGCTGATGGCAAATTGCGCAAAAATAAAAACATCGTTTATAATTTCGTATTGCGCTTTAATATATGCTGTTTTGTTGCTCCACTGTTTGCTTGTCATAAATTGCGCACCCGCAACGCCTTGGTTAACGCCATTTACTTGTATAAACGGACTAACCGGACCTTTTCTTGCCTGAGAGTAACCAAAATCTAGCGTTAAGCCACGCAAAGGTTTTAGTTTTAATCCAATAAAAATTTCATCCGAGTTTTGCCCCAAATAATTGCCCATATTATAATTGTTTGATGCAAACGATGTGGTGGCAATTGGATGCACATATACCCAAGGATTTGTGCGTGTATATTCAAACGTTAAAGACGTATTTTTTATCAATAAATTTGTAAACCTAACACCTGCTTTGTAACTGAATAAATTGGTTTGTTTAGATGAATGAAACATTTGCGCCACATTTACTTCATCTATAAAAAGCGAACCATATAAATGGGTTTTAGGAATACTACGACAGCTTACATCTATAAACATTTGCGAATTTTCTCCTAAGGCATTATTACCAGAACCAGTTGAAGCATGATCAGCAGAAGGATAAAACATAAATGGAATTAAGTACAATGGTTGAACGCCTTTTTCGCTATACACAACCGAATTACCAAAGGAAATATTTAGGTTTTTAACCGGACGAATAGTAAACATATTTGCCGCTATATACTTCGGATAAAAAACCTCGCGCAAGCCGCTGCCACTACCATGTGTTTGTGAAGAATCTATAACCTGCGAAGCCAGCCAACCGTGTATGTAATTAAATTCAAACCATTTTGTCGGTTTCATTTTAAAACTGATGTAAGCAAAAGAAGGCTGTTGTCCTGAAAAAATATTTGAACCATTGTAGTTATTTCCCCATGCAAAGTTATCTTTTACTAAACTTAAAGAACCCCATTTCCAGCCATAGCTAACGCCTCCACGTGCTTCATCAAAATCAATTCTTCCGCTTTTTGGCGCATAATTTCCGCCCGGAATTTGCGTTAAATAGCCCGGAGCCGATAAAATATTATTGACAGAATTATCTCTCAAACTAAAATAAAAACCAAAGTTTTTTCCAACGGTACCGTATAATTCGCCGCCATTCCATCGATGTGAGGCATTTCCATTTTTATTAGCCGAATAAGAATATCCTAAAATTGGGTTTACGGTAAACATAAAAAGAGAATCGCGGTAATAGAATAAATCTATACGGCGTTTAAACTTTTTATTGGGAATGTATTCTTTATTATAATCTTTTAAAAAGAAAGCTAAATCTTTTTGCTGACGCACGGTAAGCAAATCCATTTTAGTTTCGGCTTCTTTTAATTTTTCGCCAATTAGTTTGCGCGAGTATGGTTTTATAGCCGAATTAAGTTCTATTACGTGTATGTTGGCTAACTCATCTAAATAGTCGTAAATGCTGGTGAAACCAATGTATTTATTTATTTCCTGCGAAACGGCAGATGAAACAAATAATCCGATAAAAATAATTAATAGAAGTTTCTTCATGTAGAAATTATGTGAGTCTGTGTTATAATTTATAGTGGATAAAAATACAATTAATATTAATTGATAAAGAAGGTGTTGTTATTTTAAAAATAAATTTCTGAATTATGTTTGTAGAAGCCCATTAAGTATTTATCGAATTAATTGATGTATTGTTTACGTTAGGGATTGTAGTGCCAAACTTTTTGAAAATACTTTTTCAGTATTATGAGAAACAATTAAAAAAATAAAATCAATGAGCTAAATCCAAAAATTTGAAACAAAAAGCCGGCCGCTGAAATGCTTTTCAGCATTCACGAATTCTGTTTTTAAAAAGATAAATAAATTGGAGGAACACCAAAAATTAATTTGTCCGTGCGTTTTTAAACACAATATTTTTGAAAGCTTTAAAAAAGTAACTCCAATCTGTTTTAAAAGGATGTTGTTTTTGCAAATCAAAATAACGCGATTCAGATTGCATAATTTCATCTAATGATACAGGTAAATCAGCGTAAAAAGGCGGTATTAAACCGGGTTTAGCGTGTATTCGTTTTTCTTTCAGTTCATCGGTATATAAACTTAGGTATTGTTGACTTAACGGGCGAACACCCACTAATTTTATTTCTCCTTTTAAAAAATTAATGGCCATGGGTAACTCGTCTATCCAAAATTTTCTAAAAAAGTGTCCCCAACTAGTTATTCTAAAATCGTCTTTAAACTTGCCCCCATCTTTTAAATTATTTTGCTCGTAAACATATTCTTGCAAATATTCGGCATACGGATGCATGGTTCTTATTTTATAAACGGTAATTAATTTATTGTCTTTGCCAATGCGCTGCATTTTAAAAAAGAAGCCAAAAGATGGGTGTTTCTCTGGAATTGGCTTATTGGTTTTTTTGCAAACGAAATACGTTAGGTTTTTAATCTCTTGTACTTCTATAATTTTAAAACCGCAAAACACTAATTTACCTAAGGCCTCTGCTTTGGGCAATACGCGGTTACGACCGGCAGTGATAAAAAAATATAGTTTGCGAGTAAAGCATAGTTTTGGAAAAACACGTTTAAAAATAAAATCGAACAGAAAATAAATTTGTGCAATAATAAGTGGAAACTTTTTTAAGATACGTTTTTGCCTTTGCAAGTTTGTTTCTACGCAGCCAATAAA
>JBDTJJ010000306.1:0-14938 GCA_039935895.1 Bacteroidia bacterium
AATTCGTTAAAGCTGCCCCAACGAGACTCTTGCGCAGGCATTTTGGTGTTTTTTAACCAAGTACCGTTTGCATACTCATAAAAATCATCGGCCGGATTAGCCGTTTTATCCATATTGGCAATATTAATGCCCGGGTTTTGTGCGTTTACATTCATAGCGGTAAGTGCAATTAATGTAGTTGTTATTAAAGTTTTTTTCATACTTTTAGATATAGAAATTTTTGCCTAATATATAGCTTGTTTTTAAACCGCAGCATTTTTTTACATATTTTTTATTTTGAAAGGGATTAACGGAAAAATGGCGTTTTAGGTGGTTGTAAGTTTGCCGAACCATTTTATGGCAAAAGATATAGTTACTTATAACTATAAAAATAGTTGAAACCGAAGTAAATGTTAAAAAACCAAACTTTTAAGCTATTTTTTGCTCTAAAATTTATTTTTTTATGAACAATATATTAGTTTTTTATTTAGTTTAGCCGATTAAAATTTTGTAATGCGTTTTTTAGTTTATACTCTATTATTATTAGTTATACCATTTGCAGGCTTTGCGCAGCTTAAGCAAGCGCACGCAGTTTTAGATAGCCTTAGCTTAGCAACAGATACCAATAAAGTTTTAGAAAGAAATGGGAACACGCCGCCGCCGGAGGTTATGGTAGTAAGTAATGATAATTGTAGCTCTCCGCAAGTTCTCCCAACTCCTACTGGTTTTATAGCTATGGTTGGTCCGGGGCTTTCATCCTCAGGGGCGGGGATGGCTGGAACAGAACCTACCCCTGCTTGCTTTAGAACAGGTACGTATCTTGCTAATAGTGTTTGGTTCACGTATTCATTGGCAGCCGCTGGTTCCTTTTCTGTGTCAGTTATAAGCGATGTGTCTGCACCACCTGCAGTAAAAGCACCTCAAATTGCAATCTACTCATACTCCAACTGTCCCGGAAGCTATTCTGGTACTAATTTAGTTGGTTGTGGTATATCTCCAACAACTACGAGTTATTCAGCCACAGCATCCGCTAATTGCTTACAGCCTGGTATTTATTATATTTTATTAGAAAGTAAATCAGGTGGAGATTATACTATTACAACAGCATATAGTGCTACACCACCAAGCACATCGCCTAGTAATGATTGTTGCAGTGGTGCAACGCCAATACCAGCAGCCTCTTTAAATGGTACAACTATTATACCGGGTACAACAGTTGGCGCAACTAACGATGCAGAGACGTTTGCAGCTTGTAATACATTATACAATAATGTTTGGTATAGTTTTGTAGCCCAAGGTCCAAATTTAGAAATAACGGTTAGCGGTGCAGCAGCCCTTACGCCGCAATTTGTAGTATTATCGGGCGCGGCTTCCGCAAGCGTGTGTACCGGTGCAGGTACAAATACAGTTGTTGCATGCAATACTTCTGGCACCGGCACAGTTACGGGTACTAATATAACTGGTACAGCCTTAGTGAAAGATAGTACTTATTATATATCTGTTACAAGTGGTGCTGGTGGCACGTTTAATTTAACCATAAACAACCCCGTGCCTAACCCACCTTATACAAATTGTGCAAATGCTATGCGTTTATGTGCTAATTATACCGCCACAAATGGCAATACTAATTTATGGGGCTACCAAGATGAAAACATAACTGGCGGCGATTGCATTGGAGCTAATGGAGAAATACATTCTACCTGGTATGCCATGTATGTTAACCCTCTCTCACCTACTTCAGGTTCATTAACTATAAATATAACTCCTACAGCCGCTACAGTTGATAATTATGATTTTTCTATTTGGAAATATACTACAGATAGTATATGTAATCATTTACCTACTAACTTAATAAGCTGTAATTCTAGTCCCACACCAGGTGTTACGGGGTTAAATACCACTTCTACAACCACATATACTAATTCAGGAACTATAATGAATCAGCAATTAACTACTAACCCAGGAGATATTTATGTAATGCTTGTTAATAGTACTCAAATAGCAGGAACTTATGCTATAACCTTGGGCGGTAATACTTTATTGGACTGCACTACGCCTATAATTTTACCCATACAATTAGCTGATTTTACCGCCACGCAAAACGTCAATGAAGTTGATTTAAAATGGAGTACGGTTACCGAAAAAAACAACAGCTATTTTACTATTGAACGCAGTGCCGACGGAAAAACCTTTGAAGAATTAAACAAAATAAAATCTATTGCCGAAAACGGAAATAGTACAAGTACACTATATTATACCGATGTAGATTATACTCCATTGGCAGGTACATCTTATTATAGGTTAAGTCAGACTGATTTTAACGGAAAAACCACAAAACTAGGCATTGCGCCGGTTATTAATAAAGATAATGATGGCGCGTTTAACATAGCGCCAAACCCAACTAACGGCATGTTAAACATTACGTATAATTGCCAAACAGCCACTACTGGTATTTTTAAACTATACGATAGCAACGGCGCGGTAGTTTTAGAGCAAGATGTAGCTTGTGCATTGGGTAATAACAAAACCCAAATAGATTTAAGCGAAAAAACAAACGGCATTTATTTTGCCACATTTACTACCAATACTTCTTTTTACCGCACCAAGCTGATTAAAAAGTAGTCGGAAAAAATTATTTGCTTTTTATTAGTAATACAAGATTTTTTCATTAATTTAGCTATATAAATTATGAAGAAGCTATTATTTTATATTTTTTTATTTATTAACTCGTACAGTAGTTTTTCTCAATTAGTCATAAATGGGGCAGCTGTAGTTAATGTTAATGGAGGTGCAACGCCAGCCTCAAACGTATATATGGTATTAAATAACCCACCAGCAACACCTATTAAAACAATTGGCGCAACAGGCGGTATAATGATGGAAACCGAGTATAGTATTACCCAATACAATATAGGTGCCGGTACAACGGCTATTACGGTTCCATACTTTTCTTCAGCATCGGGCAGTGGTGTTCAATTTCCACTTGGTGTTACAGGTATTAGTGGTGGCATTGTCAGCTCAAATGGCAATATTCAATTCTCTTCTAAAAAAGCACCTGCTATTGCAAGCGGCTACGATAATGCTTTGTATATGCCTACCGGAGTTAATAACATGAATGGCTATAACCCAACTCCAACATTTACGGTAGATAACTCTTTAAACGCTATAGATAGGTTTTGGATAATAGATGCAAAAGGCTATTCAACTTCGCCTGGCGCAACCTATAGTTTTGGTTACGTATTTGCCGAAGGAAATGTAAATGGTGGAAATATTGCCAGTTTGCAGCCTAATTTAGAAGCCATGGCTTTTGACCAAGGCGCTTTTACTTGGGGCAACTACGGACCAACCGGTTTAAACACATCATCTTCACCAACGGGTACGGTAAGCGGTGTTAGCATCAGTTCGGGGTATATGGGAAATATATTTCGCTCATGGACACTCGTAAATAAATTAAATCCGTTGCCGGTTGAATTGTTATATTTTAAAGGAGCTTGTTTAAATAATGCGGCAAATTTAACCTGGAGCACCGCATCAGAAAGTAACAGCAGCTATTTTACTATTGAGAAAAGTTACGATGGACAAAATTTTACCTGGCTTGCCAACATAAACGCAGCAGGCAATAGTGTGAGTCAAAATAACTATACGTATGTAGATAACAACATGGCATCCTTAACTTATTACAAGCTATCTGAAACAGATAAAAACGGAAACGAAAAAACATACCAAATAATATCTGTTGAAGATTGTAGTGCCTCCTCAAATGAAAATGTACATATTTTTTCAGGTAATGGAAATATAAACTTAAATATGTATTCTTTATCAAACCAAACTGTAAGCATGGCCGTTTATGATATTACCGGAAGGATAATTTATAAAGAATTGATGCCTGCAATTATTGGCAATAACAATTTTAGTGTTAATCCTCAGGTAGCTAATGGTGTTTATCTAGTTGAAATTCAGTTTAATGAAAATTTTGTAGCTAAAAAAGTACTTTTAATAGACTAAGGATGAAGCAAGGTATTTGTCAGAACTTATTTTTTGAAATTAATCAAATTTTTGTTACTTTAGCTATAAATAAAAATCGAAATGCGTAAATTCAATATATATCCTATCCTTCTATTATCGCTAATAGCGTTTCTTGGTTTTGCCCAGCAAGGTAGCACGCAGATTAATGCCAGTAAACTTGATTCTATTTCTAAAGCTAACTCGTTTTTTAAAACTAAAGTCTTCCAAATGCACAGCCTTACTGAAAAGGAAAGGCAGCAAGATATTTCAGAAGAAAATGAGTTAGAAGAAAATGAGCCTAAAATAGTATTACTTACACATGAGGATACTATGCGTTTTATAAACGAAAGAAGACCAGCCAATAAGCTTAACGCCCCTAACTCTACAATGGCTGCACCGGGAAACGATAACTGTGCAAGTGCTACCGCTTTAACAAGTGGTGTTCTATTAGCAGGGCAAACAACTGCAGGTGCTACAAACCCCGCTAGCGATCCTAACCCAACCTGTTGTAAATCATGCAAATTCCCATGGGTGTTTTTTGGAGGCGGGGCTTACAACAGCGTTTGGTATACCATTACTATAGGTGCTGCCAGCACTATACAGGTAAATGTTACAGATGGTACAATGACTTATGCAGCGGTTTCTATTTATTCTGGTGCTTGTGGTTCTTTGTCTCAGGTAGGTTGTAACTCCCCTTATACTTCGGCTGGCAACCCCACTAAAACTACTAATTGTTTACCCGCCGGCACCTATTATATAATGGTGTGGGATGATTGGGGTACCGGAGGTAGCTTTAGTATAATGGCAACTGCTGTGCCTTGTGTATCAAATAATGATCCTTGTGCCTCAGCCTATGCTATACCAACTGTTAACTTAGATGGAACTTGGAATACAGGTTTTACAACAGTTGGCCATACCCAAGATGGTACGATAGACCCTTATGGCTATGCATGCAATCTAAGAAATGATTGGTTTAGTTTTGTGGCGCAAGGCCCAAACATTGAAATTACCGTGGCATCACCGGTATCGTGTATGAACCCGGAAATTGAATTGTATAGCACCAATCCCTGCGCAGGCAGTGGCACTGAAATAGGAGTGGCTACTCAACAGACTTGTCTAACAGGGGTATCATATAGTTCCATTAGTCTTCTTAATAATGTAAATACACTTGCAGCTCCTTTTTATTTTACTTTAACTACAGGTAATACCTATTGGTTTAGTGTAAATACTTCTAATGCAGGAGCGTGTAAAGGAACTTATTCAGTAAATGTCAATAATCCGAGCGACCCTGATCCACCCGGTACAGATTGTGCCACCGGCGAAATATTATGCGCAGGCGGCACTTTTTCCGGAGCATCTAATTTATGGGGATCTCAAGAACTTAATTCCAGTACCGTGTCTTGTTGTAATCTGGGAGAAGAAATTAATAGTACCTGGTATGTAATTAATATTTTAACGGGAGGTACTTTAACGTTTACATTACAGGCCGTAAACGGTGTGGATGATTATGATTATGCTATGTATAAAGTTGCCACTTGTTTTCTTGGTGCCCCTGTATCTTGCAATTACTCATCATACCCAGGTATTACAGGTATAAGTACCACTGGGTGTAGTGGCGGTACCACAGGGGCAAGTTGCGCAGGTACTTGTGCTAATGGCGGAAGCCCCTCAGGAGTTGATTGTGATGGCTGTAGCAATGTTACAAATGCTGTTAATTTCAACGCAGCGTCTAGTTGGAATAAAACACTTAATGTAGCAACTGGTGATGTATATATATTTTACGTAAATGGGTATACGCCTTCTTCAGGCAGTTACTTCTTTACCTTTGGTGGTACTGCCGTATTAGGATGCACCTTGCCTGTAGTTTTACCAATATCTTTATTAAGTTATAATGTAACCGTAAATAGGTCAGAAGTTAATTTAGACTGGAGTACATCATCTGAAACTAATAACAATTATTTTACTATAGAAAGAAGTGCAGATGGTAAGAATTTTGAGGAGTTTGCACGTGTAAAAGGTGCGGGGACGAGTACAGAAAAAAGAAACTATGCTACAATTGATTATGCCCCATTACCAGGCGCATCTTACTACAGGCTTAGCCAAACAGATTTTAATGGTAAAATGAATTACTTAACCATTAAAATGGTAAACTTTGCGGAAAATAAAGATGTGTTTAGCATAAACCAAACCCTACAGATGGAGTTGTAAACATTAATTATGTATGTACTGCTGCTACAATTGGGGAGCTTAATATTTATAATAGCAATGGACAGTTGGTGGTCTCTCAAGAAATAGTTTGTGTTACGGGAGAAAATAAAACCCATTTAAATTTGAGCGAATACCAAAACGGCATTTACTTTGTTACGTTTACCACCAACAATACATTTTATCGTACTAAATTGATAAAGAAATAGCCTTCTTAAAAAATTAAACTTTTACCAAAAACCTAGCCAACCAACTTTCTTTTAAAGGTATTTCAAATTTGTTTTTAAATTCTTCTTCGGTAGATAAAGTGGTATTAAAAACAATTGTGTTTTCGTTTACAATGCCATCTTGCAAAAGCTGAGGTATTTTTGATGAATGCGTTACTAATACTTCATCCTCTTCTTTATAAGCAACCAATAATCTATCAAACAAAGTAAAGTTGTATTGTTTTTCTATTTCTTTTATAAACTGAAATTGCTTATCAATACTACAACCGCTGGCACTATATTGTTCTTCATCTGCTTTAATAACAATAAAGTGTTTGTGTAAAATTTCAAAACTTGATGTAAGTGCTTGTCCGTGCGCATTCCATTCATGCAAAAAGTTTTGTAAAGCTACTTTCAAATGTGTTTCAGTTTGTACATCAAAGGGTTTATTACTTAAATAAATCCATACGCGATTTTTATTCATGTTTTTGTAGGTAAATATTGCTTTTGTAAAGGTACATAATTTTGAGTTATCCCATTAATCCTGCTATATTGCCGTCAGTAAATTTTAACACAACACGCTATTAACCACAAGTTACATTGTGCACATAAACATTACATCATGAAAAAAATAATAGTTGCTTTATCTCTGTTTTCTGCATCGTTATCCTTGCAGTCGCAAAATAAATATGCTTGCGCAGAAACCAAAATAAAAAGTCATGCTAACACAGCGGCACGCACAGCCTCTATGTTGGCCTCTACAGCTTTAATAAATTTAGAAGATCAATACGATTTAAAATTTTATCATCTTAATTTAACGTTAAGCATAACTAACAAAATTATTACCGGTAATGTTCGTACGCTGGCCACTGTAAAATCAGCAGCCTTAGATAGTTTTGCATTCGAGTTATATTCAACTCATACCATTGATTCTGTTATTTTAAACGGGGTACATACTGCTGTTAGCCGTAATGGCGATGAAGCACGTGTGCCTTTTGCAACACCACTTACACAAGGGTCCTTAATTGATGCTACAGTTTATTATCATGGCACTGCGCCCACTATAAATGGTTCGTCGGCCGGAGATGGATACAACAACGGTACATCGCCAACGTGGAGCAATAAATCGGCTTACACCTTAAGTGAAAGTTATCATGCCTACGAATGGTTTCCTTGCAAACAACAATTGCGTGATAAAATAGATTCGAGTTGGGTTTTTGTAACCACCGATTCGGCTAACAAAGTTGGTTCAAATGGTAAATTGACAAACGTAGTTACTATCGGAAACACTAAACGATTCGAATGGAAAAATAACCATGATATTGATTACTATTTAATTTCGGTTGCTTTAGCAAAGTATATAGATTATAGCATTTACGCGCATCCGCAAGGCACAACAGATTCTGTTTTAATTCAAAATTATATTTATAATAATCCGGCAACTCTTCCTTACGTAAAACCTCTTTTAGATTCTACTCGTCAGTTTTTAGAATTGTTTAGTAAGTTATATGGTTTATACCCATGGGCCGATCAAAAATACGGACATTGCGAAACGGTACTTGGCGGTGGTATGGAACATCAAACCATGACGACCATTGGAGCCTTTGATTGGAGCACTGTTGCACACGAATTAGGCCACCAATGGTTTGGAGATAAAGTTACTTGCGGCACCTGGCATGATATTTTTATGAACGAAGGTTTTGCAACGTATAGCGAATATTTGGCGCGCGAATACTTAGAGCCTAACCAAGCTTCATCCTTTATGTTGAGCGCACATAACGATGTAATGAGCGCAACAAACGGCAGTGTTTACAACCCTGATACCACTAGCGAAAGCAGAATTTTTGACACGCGTTTAACCTACGATAAAGGTGCGGCAGTTATACATACTTTGCGTTTTGTTATTAATAATGATAGTATGTTTTTTCTTTCGTTAAGAAATTATTTGCAACAGCATAACCACTCTGCCGCTACTATTGCCGATTTCCAAGCATCGGTACAAACTACAACCGGTTTAAATTTAAATCAATATTTTACACAGTGGGTTTATGGCGAAGGTTATCCAACCTTTAATGTGCATTGGAACCAAACCGGAAATAGTTTTACCATGCGCAGCATACAAACGGTAAGCGATGCAGCTGTAACTCCTTTGTTTATTACGCCTATACAATACACTTTAATACGTAGCATTGGCGATACAACTATTCGCGTAATGCATTCAACCGATACGGCTTGGTATAATTTTCAGGTAAACGGAACGGTAACTAATATCATTGTAGATTCTGCTAATTGGATCATTAACAAAGTAGTTGGTCCAACACATGACGCATCGCTTACAGGCATTAACACCTATAATGCTTTTGAAGAAGAAACAAGTGTTTACCCTAACCCGGCTAACAATTTAATTACGGTAAAAAGCGAAGGCAACTTTACATTTACTTTATATGATGTAACGGGTAAATTAATCTTGACTAAAAAATGTAATATCTCCGAAACTATTGATGTATCGAGGTTTGCAGGCGGAATGTATTTTTATCAAGTTAATTCGCAAGCGTTATCGGCTATAAAAACCGGCAAATTGGTTATTAGATAATTGGTTTAAAATGACTACTATTGTTTAAAGGTTTTAATCCCAATGAACAAGTTATTTAAAGCAATTACATTTTTATTTTTTGGTTTTGTTGCGCTTTCATTTTCGGCAGACGATGAGCTTAAAACGCTATTTACGATAAAATCTACCGCCGATTTTTTCACGACTGATAACCTAGGAAATACCTATCTTATTAAAGGTGAAGAAATAAAAAAGTATAGTCAAACCGGCGATTTGCTAAAGATATTCAGCAATAAAACCATTGGTAAAATAACTTCCATTGATGTTACTAACCCCTTACGGATTTTAGTTTTTTATAAAGATTTTGCCACCATTTTAATTATAGATGATTTGCTTAGCCAAAATGGCGATCCAATGAATTTGCAAGATTATAGCTTAGAACAAAGTGATGTTATTTGCACATCTTTCAATAATGGTATTTGGTTTTTTAGCAGAGAAAACATGGAACTTATTCGATTAGATCAAAACTTTAAACCGGTTGTAAATACAGGTAATTTAAACCGGTTATTAGGTACAGATTTAAAGCCAAATTTTATGATAGAACATAATGGGTACATCTTTTTAAATAATCCGCTAGAAGGTGTTTTTGTTTTTGATATTTACGGCACTTACTTCAAAACCATTCCTATTAAAGGCTTACAACACTTTCAGGTAAAAGATAGTTTTATGTTTTATTATATGGATGGTATTTTAAAATCTTATAATATAAAAGATTTAACACAAAAAGAGTTGCCTTTTAAAAACGTAACAGATGTTCGTGTAGAAAAAGAAAATTATTTTTTATTTTATCAAGATTCTGTGGTTGTTAAAACTAACGATAATTAAAAATTCTTTTTTACTACCTTTGTAAAATGCTTGTAAAACCTTATTGTAACAGCCTTGCCGAGTATAGTCGGTTTGTAACTCGCGAAGTAAAAATAGGTGCTTTGGGCATTGGTGGCAACAACCCAATTCGTTTGCAATCTATGACCACGACTGATACGATGGATACAGCAGCCACCGTTGCGCAAAGTATTCGTATGATTGAAGCAGGTTGCGAATTGGTGCGTATAACCGCGCCCAGCATGAACGAAGCAAAAAATTTAGAGGTTATTAAAAAACAACTTGTTGCAAAAGGGTACAATACACCCATTTGCGCCGATATACATTTTACACCCAACGCTGCTGAGTTTGCTGCACGTGTTATTGAAAAAGTTCGTGTAAACCCAGGCAACTATGCCGATAAAAAAAAGTTTGAAGAAATTGATTATACCGATAATGCTTACGAAGCAGAGTTAGAGCGGATTCGTAAACGCTTTACACCACTTATAAAAATTTGTAAAGAGTATGGCACTGTTATGCGCATTGGCACAAATCATGGTTCGTTAAGTGATCGGATTTTGTCTCGCTATGGCGATACGCCACTTGGCATGGTAGAAAGTGCCTTAGAGTTTTTGCGCATTTGCGAAGACAATAAGTACTATGATATTGTGTTGAGCATGAAAGCCAGCAACACGCATGTTATGGTGCAGGCTTATCGTTTGTTGGTGCAAAAAATGATTGAAACAAACCGCAACTATCCTTTGCATTTAGGTGTTACCGAAGCAGGCGATGGCGAAGATGGCCGTATTAAATCTGCTGTTGGTATTGGCACGTTGTTAGAAGATGGCTTGGGAGATACTATTCGTGTGTCGTTAACAGAAGAACCTGAGTTCGAAATTCCGGTGGCGAAATCTTTGGCAGATCGTTACGACAAAATAAAATCTTTTACTTCGAGCGAAGTCGAGAAGAAAGATTGGAATTTACCTTACAACCCTTACCAATACGAACGCCGACATACTAACGAAGTTTTTAATTTGGGTTTAAAAAATGTTCCGCGTGTTATTGCCGATTTTTCTGCGAAAGAAAAAATTACAGCAGCCAGTTTATTTGCCTGCGGATATAACTATTCTGTGCCACTTGATAAATGGAATTTAACCGAACAAGCTGCGGATTTTGTGTATGCAGGAAACAATTTAGTTGAGTTTGAATTGCCCGGAACACTTGGCATTATTTATAACTCGGAAATTTGGAATAATCAATCAAATCAAAAACAATGTTACCCGTTGTTTTGTTCTGATGAATATTTTCGTACAGAAAAAAAATCTGACAAATTAAATTTTGTAGCTTTTGATAAAGAAACTTTATTAAAAATTACCGATACAGAATTTGAAATTCTAAATAAAAAAGTTGTTCTGATTCTTGATAGCTTTAAAGAACTTGCTATGAGCGAGCTTAGAAGCATGTTTGTTTATTTGCAGGAAAAAAATTGTAACATACCCATTATTATTAAACGAAATTTTAAAGATATAAGCGAGCAAGATTTTCAATTGTTTTCTTCAACCGATATGGGTGCTTTATTAATTGATGGCTTTGGAGATGGTGTTTGGATTAAGCAGCAAAATTGCACATCACCACAAATTTGTAATTCAACTGCCTTTGGCATTTTGCAAGCAGCACGCACACGCATTTCTAAAACCGAATATATTTCTTGTCCGAGTTGCGGCCGCACCCTTTTTGATTTACAAGAAACCACCGCAAAAATACGCACCGTAACAGATCATTTAAAAGGCATTAAAATTGGCATCATGGGTTGCATTGTTAATGGCCCTGGCGAGATGGCAGATGCTGATTACGGCTATGTTGGCACAGGAGTTGGCAAAATTTCGTTATACAAAGGCAAAGAGGTTATCAAAAAAAATGTGGCTTCAGAAAACGCCGTGCAAGAACTCATTAGCCTTATTAAAGAAGGCGGAGATTGGGTGGAGCGCACATAAAGCATTCCATTTCTTTAAAAATATTTTATCTAATTTAACCTAACTTTCTGTTTATCAGTTATTTAAAATTTTCAAATAATTTTTGAAAGCCTAATTTTTTTTATTGCTTTGCAGCAAATTAAAGTGCCGCTCATTTTTGCCTTTAATTTTATGAAAGAAGAGTATTTATTTAGTAAATTATAGAGTATGTATTGGACATTAGAATTAGCCTCATGGCTTGAAGATGCGCCTTGGCCGGCCACAAAAGACGAATTGATTGATTTTGCGATGCGATCGGGTGCGCCTATGGAAGTGATTGAAAATCTTCAGGAAATTGAAGACGAAGGTGAATCGTATGAAACCATTGAAGAAATTTGGCCTGATTATCCTTCGAAAGATGATTTTTTCTTTAACGAGGATGAGTTTTAAAGAAATTTAAAATTAATGAGTTAAAATGTAAAAGGGAATATAATTGTTCCCTTTTTTATTGCCATAAAGTTTGCAACAAATTGGTATATCTAATTTTTATAAAAGAGATCTATTTAAAATTTATACTTTTATTTTAAATAAAACGTTAAGCTGTTATAATGAAAGGTTTTTTAAAAATAATATTTCTAATCTTCTTTCTTAATTCGTGTGTTTTATTTGCGCAAAACGTTACTATAAAAGGTATTGCAGCAACTCATAAAGGCAAAGAAATTTCGGTTTATTTATATGACGATTTAATTACAAAATCGCAAACATTGCAATCGGCTGATACGGTTGACGCACGCGGAAATTTTGAACTTACTCTTTCCATTAAAAACACCCAAATTGCACTTATTAAAACCGAGAATTTGGTTGGAAATATTTACTTAAAACCAAATTATGTATATGGCATTATTTTTCCAGAAAAAGATACCGCACGTTTTATTGGCGGAGGAAATGAGCAAAATGTAAATATTAGTATTAATGGAGACAGCACCGAGCTTAACGCACGCATTATAGATTTTAATGCTTGCTTTGATGCTTTTTGGTCAAAAAATTATAAATCGTTTTTATCAAATAAAGCGCATCAAAAACTAGATACATTTCAGTTACAAATAAATAAACGTTACGAAAAAGTAAAACAAAATTATTTTAAAACGTACATAGAATATACGTTTGCCTCTATGAACGAAAATATGGGTCGCCATCACGCATATCTTGCCAAACGATACCTTATAGATAAGCCAATTAATTATACCAATTATGAGTACATGACTTTTTTTAATCAGTATTTTAATCAATATTTTCAAAAACAAAACAGTACAAAAAACGGCACTTTAATTTTAGACGCTATTAATGAAATAGGCGAGTACAAGCACTTAAACCAATTAGTTAAAAACGACCCAACCTTACAAAATGATACGCTAAGAGAACTTGTTGTTTTAAAATCTTTATACGATTTATATTTTGTACCGCATTATAAAAAAGATAAAATAAAACAAATGTTGGAGCAATTGCAGGCTTCTACAACTATTGCCGAACATAAAAAAATAAGCTTTAATGTTTTGCGAAACATAAATAACATGCAAAACGGACAAGCCGCGCCAAATTTTTCTTTGCCAACTAGTAAGCATGATACTATTGCCCTTTCTGATTTTAAAAAACGCTATGTGTATCTTAATTTTTTTGCCACTTGGTGTACCGATTGTATGCAGGAATTAAAAAAAGAAGAACAACTTTATAAAAAGTATAACGACAAAGTAATGTTTGTGTCGGTTTGCACAGACGATGATACCCTTCTATTTAAAAACTTTTTAAAGCAAAATCCAGCATATAAATGGACGTTTTTATATGGGGGAAAAAACAAAAAACTAATCGAACAATACAATATAAAAAGTTTACCGGTTTATTATTTAATTAGCCCAGATGGATATTTGCTGCAATCGCCGGCCAGCAAGCCAGATGAGGGCATTGAGTTTAAATTCAATCAAATTTTTAATATAAAACCCAAAAAAGTTGGTCAAATTGGAAGGTGATTTTAATGTTAAAACGCCATAATTTGCGGCTTTTTTCTTTTGTGTATCTTTGCCTTTCTAATGAAAATTAAAATTTTTATAGTTATTTCTGCCTTATTTGTTTGTTCTTGTAAAACAGATAAATCAACAGATGCTACCACTGGCCAAAAAGCCATTGCTCGTGTGTTTGAAAAAAGTTTATATGCAGAAGATATTAAAGAAATCCTCCCTAAAAACAGCACACCAAAAGACAGTGCCATTTTTGTAAAATCGTATATAGACCAATGGATTACCAACGAATTGATTTTGCATCAAGCAGAAAGTAATTTATCGGATGATGAAAAAAACATTCAAAAAGAAATGGATGAATACCGAAAAAACTTACTGGTTTATAGATATGAAACCGAATTGGTGCATCAAAAATTAGATACTGCAGTTGCTATGCCAGATATTGAAGCCTATTATAATGCGCACGCACAAAATTTTATGCTGAAAGAAAATATTGTTAAGGTATATTACGTTAAAATTAATAATAAAATGCCTAATGCCGATAAAGTAAAAAAGTGGTACACATCTAAAGAAACTAAAGACTACGATAATCTTAAAAAATATTGCATACAATATGCCGATAATTTTTTTTTAGATGATAATACTTGGCTATTATTAGATGATGTAATGAAAGAAATTCCACTAAGAGATTACAACCCCGAGTTGCTTTTAAAAACAAGCCGACAAATAGAATTAAGCGATAGCACGTTTACGTATTACTTAAACATTAAAGATTTTAAAATAAAAAACAATCCATCTCCGTTAAGTTTTGAAAAAGAAAACATTCGTCAGATAATAATTAATAAACGTAAATTAAGTTTGATAGAACAGATGAAACAATCAGTTTATAGTCAAGCAAAAGAAAGTAATAACTTTGAAGTATATCCATAATGAAAAAACATTTTTTATATCTAATTTTTTGTGTGTTAGGTTTAGCAGCATCAGCTCAACAAAACATAGATAAAACAATTGCTGTTATAGGAAAATATATTGTGTTGCGCTCTGATTTAGAAAGAGAATTTAAAGGTATGCGTGCCGATGGTATTAAAATTACCGATTCGATAAGATGCGCTATAATGGATGAATTAATGTATCAAAAACTATTAATTGCCCAAGCAGAAAAAGATA
>JBDTJJ010000307.1:0-6064 GCA_039935895.1 Bacteroidia bacterium
ACCATATTTAAAAATAGAAGTTATTAATAATTCAACCGGAGGCGATACGATACCTTGTTTAAATTATTATCAGCAAGGGTTGGCTGGCGTAGCTCCTGCCGGATATAGTAAAATTGATGAAGGACAGAGTCTAAACTTAGGGCTTAATGGCTTTTCTTATCCAGAATCGTACTTATATTATACTCCAAATTGGATTCAAAATTCATTAAATTTAAAACCCTATTTAGGAAATAATTTAACGGTAAGATTTACCGTTACAGGTTGTACTTTAACAGCTCATCCTGGTTACGCTTATGTAGATGCTAAGTGTGGTCCTTTAGCACTTATTATTCCTAATTTGGCTTGCCAGGGAGGTACAGCTTCTTTAATAGCGCCGCCTCAAAGTGGTGGCACTTTTACTTGGAGTGGCCCGACTATTCTTACTGGTGCTGGTACAAATAGTATTACAACTAATCAAAACGGAACATACTCGGTAACCATACAAGAACGACCAGGATGCGCCTATACTTTAGATACTACAGTGGTTTTCTATCCAAATCCAACATTATCAGTTAATAGCGCAACACTTTGTGCGGGTACTACAGCTTCATTAAGTGTAGTAACAACGGGTAATGCATCTCCTGTAACCTATGTTTGGAGTTCTACTACTGGAATTACATTTACTTCGGGCGATACCATAGCAACGGCAAATCCTCCGTCAACTACAATCTACACAATTACCGGAACAACTTCATTTGGTTGTAAAGATACTGCCGTTTCGCACGTTACCGTCAATGTAGAGCCCTCTCCAACATTTACGGCTTCGGCGGTATGTTTAGGCACAGCTACTACTTTTTCTAACACGGTTGTGGCAGGAGATTTTTATCAATGGAATTTTGGCGATACGCATACGTTATCGGATACAGTTGATATAGCTAATCCGTCTTATACCTATACTTATTCGGGCACTTTTGCAGTTAATTTTTCGGTAACAACGGCTGGAGGATGCAAATCTAACACAACGCAAACAGTTACCGTAAACCCCATGCCCACCATCAATTTTACAGCTAATGATGCGTGTGAAGGCAGCGTAGTTAATTTTGTAAATAATACAACTAATCAAGCATCTTTTTCAAATTGGCATTGGGATTTTGGCGATGGAAACTCAGATAATACGTCATCGCCTGCTCCATATACGTATGCTTCGGCAGGTTGCTATTCAGTAGCATTAACAGCTACAACCACATCAGGTTGTGTGGGTTCTTTCGATACTACTGTTTATATACATAGCAATCCGGTAACTACCTTTAGCTTAATAGAAGCTTGTCAGGGTAGTCAATCAGAGTTTATCGACGGTTCGTATGTTACAAATCCTCCGTGTTTAAATGATTATATTTCTTTATGGTTTATAGATTATGGAGATGGACAGTCTGGAAGGTTTGTTACTACTATTCCCGACACAATTAAACATACTTATGCAAATTGTGGTGCTTATAATATACAGTTAACTACCATAACAAATGCCTCTTGCTCAAGCAATATTACTTTTATTGGAGATACTGTTTTTTGCTTGCCTTTTGTTACTGCACCACCAAGTTTTTCTCTTTGTCCGGGTACAACAACAACACCCCAAACATTTACATCAACTGTTGATAATGGTGGCCCTGCTTATACAATATGGCTTACAAATTATCCTGTAACAAATACCGGTATGAATATTAACGATACGTTGGGGTATGATGTGTTCCCTAGTTATACTACTATTCCTAAAAATTTAAGTTGCACTCCATTAACCGATGTTGTTTATGGTATTGCTGCCTCTTCTTATTGTTTAGGGAATATAGATTCGCTACAAATAACAGTTTATCCTACTCCTTTTTTATCTCACATGGATAGTATTAAAGTTTGTGCTAACCAACAAGTTACCGTGCCTGCTTTTACAGTTTGCCCTGCGGGAGATACGATAAGTTGGACTAACAGCTTAACTGCAATTGGCTTAGCGGCATCCGGCACAGGTAATATTCCTTCTCCTTTTACAGGAATAAATAATACATCTGTTGTAGAAAACGCTTTAATAACCGCTCATGCAGAAGCTAACACCTGTATAGGGCCAGATTCTACATTTCATATTATAATTAGCCCTTTACCCACCATGACGGTTACAAGCCCGCCACCTGCTTGTCCGGGAGCTATTGTGGCTGCACCTGGTGTAACTTCTACTCCAACTGTTGGTGTTAATTATAATTGGACAACAACCAATAACGTTGCCATTGATATGGCTGCTTCGGGTACAGGTATTCCGGCATCTTATACTGCTCCAGCCAATAATAGTTTAGCGGTACAAACAGGTATTGTTACCTATACGCCAACACTAAATGGTTGTATTGGAGCAACTGCCACAGAAACTGTTATCATAAAACCAACACCTTTTGTTAGTCCGATTACAAGTGAGTTTTTCTGCCCTCAACAAATAGTGCCACAAATAAATTTTAGTTGTACCCCAACAGGCGGCTTACCAACGTTTACTTATATTGGTTTGGGTGGTATTGGCATAACGCAAACCGGAGACAGCATACCGTCTTTTACAGCTATTAATGCAAGTAATATGCCGGTTGCAAATACAATAACTGTAAGTGCTACATTAAATGGTTGTAAGGGGCCGGGGTCAGTATTTGATATTACCGTGTTTCCAAAACCTATAGCTAGTTTTAGCTTTGCCGATGTATGTGATGGTAAACCTGTTACTTTTACCGATCAATCAAGTGCAGGTGGCAGCATGTCTATAACTTCTTGGCAATGGGATTTTAATAATGACGGGGTTATAGATACTATTGGGCAACATCCTGCACCACATGTAATAACTCCTGCCGGCACAGATTCAGTTAAATTAATTGTTCATTCAAACTCAACAATAACTTATACTATGGCGGTGCCAACCTGCTCTGCACAAGTAACAGAGCCTGTAATAATATACCCAAACCCAGTGGTTGATTTTGTTGGTGTTGATTTAAAAGGATGCCCTACCTTAAATACAGCTTATACAGATTTATCTACCATAACAACAGGTAGCATTGTTACTTGGAACTGGAATTTTGGTAACGGACAAACATCAAATTCACATTATCCACTCTCGCAAGATTATAGCAATTCATCAGCAACTTTGCCGGTTTATTATTCGGTTATATTAACGGTAATTTCTGATCAAAATTGTTCAACCACTAAAACCAAAACAAATTATATAGAGGTTTATCCAAAACCAATTGCCGCATTTTCATGGGGTCCTAAAGATGCTGATTTGTATGAACCAACTATAACGTTTGTAAACGAAGCCATTGGCGCAAGTACTTATACGCCAACCTTAACTTATGGGCAATACGGCGTTCAATACTATTTAAGTGATCCTTTCGGAAGCAGCTCACAACCTAATATCGTTTCCAATAATACCAGCTTTAACCATGATTATACAAATCCTGATTATATTGATACCACAGAACATTACCCCGTAACGCAATGGGTAATTAATAGTTATGGATGTAAAGATTCTGTTACAGAAATTGTAGTTATAAAACCTATTGTTACATTTTATATTCCTAACGCATTTACGCCTAATGGAGATGGTACAAACGAAGGCTTTAAGGGTACTGGTATTGGTATTAAACAAGGGACTTATAACCTTTGGATTTTTGATAGATGGGGATTAATGATTTACCATGCTACCGATTTAGAGAAAGCTTGGGATGGGCACATGGCTGGTCATGAAGGGCAAGCCGAATTGCAAGAAGATGTGTATGTTTGGAAGGTTAAGTTTAGCGATATACTTAACAAATCGCACGATTATCATGGCACGGTTACTTTAATAAAATAAAACGCACATTGTTTTTAAAAGCCGTAAGATTTATTTCTTGCGGCTTTTTTATTTTGGTATTCTTCACAGTATTTAACGCATTCCGTAAAATAAATAACACTTACATTCGTTATCTGTTAAAAAAGCAACTATGAGCAACGAAAAAATTAACCTACTGTGGGCCGATGATGAAATTGAATTATTAAAACCACACATACTTTTTCTTCAACAAAAAGGCTACGATGTTAGCACCGTTTGCAGTGGCGATGAAGCTCTTGATTTAGTAAAAGAAAGAGCTTTTGATGTAGTTTTATTAGATGAAAATATGCCTGGTTTATCTGGCTTAGAAACCCTATCTCGCTTAAAAGAATTACGCAGCGATGTACCCGTAATTATGATTACCAAAAGCGAAGAAGAATACATTATGGATGATGCCATAGGTTCTAAAATTGCCGATTATTTAATTAAACCCGTTAATCCGAATCAAATATTATTATCGCTTAAAAAAACTTTAGATAACAGACGTTTGGTGGGCGAAAAAACAAATACATCATACCGACAAGCCTTTCAAGAAATTAGCAGCATGTTGTTTTCTAACATGACTTACACGCAATGGATTGAACTCTACAAAAAAATTGTTTATTGGGAATTAGAAATCGATAAATCTTCTGATAAAAGTATGCTCGAAATTTTGCGCATGCAAAAAATGGAAGCTAACAACGCCTTCAGTAAATTTATAGAAAAAAATTATTTAAGTTGGTTAAACGGCACTGCCGATGAAATACCAACCATGTCGCACACACTTATAAAAAACAAATTAATACAAGAAATTGATAAAGATGAATGTGTTTTCTTTTTGTTGATAGATAATTTACGTTACGATCAATGGAAAGTAATTCAACCTATACTTGCCGAATTATACAAAGTAGAAAGCGAAGAATTATATTTTGGTATTTTACCAACTGCCACGCAATACGCGCGTAACGCCATCTTTGCGGGTTTACTACCAACGGAAATACAAAAAAAGTTTCCTGAAATGTGGCTTAATGATGAAGACGAAGGATTAAAAAATCAGTTTGAAGAACAGTTTTTACAAGCACAACTTAAACGTTTAGGCAAAGATGTAAAAATGAGTTACAACAAAATAACCAACCACGCTGCCGGAAAAAGATTAGCTGAAAACATAAACAACTTAATGCAAAATAACTTAAACGTTATTGTTTATAATTTTGTAGATATGTTATCGCACGCACGCACCGATATGGAAGTTATTCGTGAGTTGGCCGATGATGAACCTGCATATCGTTCTATCACCAAATCTTGGTTAGAGCATTCGCCTTTGTTAGATATCATTCAGCAATTAGCGCATAAAAAAATAAAAATTGTTATCACTACCGATCATGGAACGGTGCACGTTAAAGAACCTATAAAAGTTGTTGGCGATAGAAACGTAAACACCAACCTGCGTTATAAAACCGGTAAGACAATGGATTACAATAAAAAAGATGTTTTCGAAATTAAAAACCCACACGATGCCTTTTTACCAAAGCAAAATGTAAGTTCGGTTTATATATTTGCTAAAGAAAATAATTTTTTTGCCTACCCAAATAACTACAATCACTTTGTAAATTATTACAGAGATACGTTTCAGCACGGCGGCATTTCGCTAGAAGAAGTTGTTATTCCGTACATAACTTTAACGGGTAAGTAAAATAATTTTAGCGTTCCGGCGTGCGTCATGCTGAGCCTGTCGAAGCACCCCGTCGGGCTTTTCGCAGTAAAGCTTTTTGGTTTAGCTCATCGTTTTTGTTTTTTTAATTGCTTCGCATAATGCTGAAAAAGCATTTCAAAAAGGCTATCCGCTGCAATCCCTAATGCAATTAAAATTCTTTTATAAAGATTTTTTTTTCTTTTTAAACAGTAACATTAATAACACAGGTAATAAAACTATTTCGCATAAAAGAGCCACCAGCAAGGTTAAGCAGGTAAGTAAGCCAAATAGGCGTATACTTTCAAAATCTGATAAAATCAAACTAACAAAGCCTCCTAATAGAATTAAGGTGGTTAAAAAAACAGGTTTTCCGGTTTCTGCATAAGTATGTTTAAAGGCGCGTAGAGGAGAAGTGCTTTTTTTTAATTCTAACTTAAAACGAGATATAAAATGTATCGTATCATCCGTCGCTATACCAAACGCAATAGAAAAAAAGATAGCTGTACTTGCCTTTAACGGAATATCAAAAA
>JBDTJJ010000308.1:0-5539 GCA_039935895.1 Bacteroidia bacterium
TTCTTAGGTCATCCGGAGGTTTACATTGTAATTATACCTGCCTTTGGTATCACTTCAGAAATTATTTCAACTAACTCACGTAAGCCTATTTTTGGCTACCGCGCCATGATTGGTTCTATGTTAGCTATTGGTTTCTTATCGTTTATCGTTTGGGGTCACCATATGTTTATGACAGGTATGAATCCTTTCTTAGGTTCGGTATTTGTATTTACAACTTTATTAATTGCCATTCCGTCTGCGGTAAAAGCATTTAACTACATCACTACATTATGGAAAGGTAACATACAATATACACCGGCTATGTTGTTTTCTATCGGATTAGTTTCTTCATTTGTAACTGGTGGTGTAACAGGTATTATTCTTGCAGATTCTACGTTAGATATCACTATTCACGACACGTATTTTGTAATAGCTCACTTCCATATCGTAATGGGATTATCGGCTATCTTCGGAATGTTTGCAGGTGTTTATCATTGGTTTCCTAAAATGTTTCTTCGTATGATGAACAAAAAATTGGGCTACTTACATTTTTGGATGACTTTCTTAGGAGCTTACGGAGTTTTCTTCCCGATGCACTTTTTAGGAATGAGCGGCGTACCTCGTCGTTACTATACCAACAGTAATTTTCCAATGTTTGATAACTTGGTTGATATAAACCAATTTGTAACTATCTGTGCTATTTTTGCAGCATTTGCGCTGGTTGTGTTCTTGATTAACTTCTTCTATAGCATATTCCGTGGAGAAAAAGCAAGCCAAAATCCTTGGAGATCTAATACACTTGAGTGGACTAATCCAATGGCACACATACACGGCAACTGGCCTGGTGCTTTACCAGAAGTACATCGTTGGCCTTATGATTATAGTAAACCGGGTCATACCGAAGATTTTGTTCCACAAACAGTTCCACTTGCAGAAGGCGAACATGATGGTGGAGAACACTAAATAAGATTAAAAAAACAAATAAATCCCTTGCAAATTGCAGGGGATTTTTTCTATACTTAAAAATATAAAAATGACATTTAAACAGCGCTTAAAATTCTATTTAGTTGGTTTTGCTTTAGGTTTACTATTGTTACTAGCTATTTTAAATAAAAGAGGCTGCAAAGGCATTAATGGAATTAAGGTAGAAGAATTAGTTTACCAAAATTGGGAAATAAATGAAACTATACGTTGCAAATTAAAATGCGCTGGTTATGCAAGTGATAGTTTATTTATTGCTGATGTAAAAAACTGCAACGTAAATTATAGCAAAAGCGATGTGCGTGAAAAACCTTGTGGCAAATACGTGCTAGAATCTACCACAAAAAGCGTAAGCTCTTATACATTGCTTATTGCCGATTGCGATCACACCAGCAAAATATTGGATGTTGTTGTAAAAAATGCTTGCAATTGCAAATAAATAGGCTTAGTTGCCAATTTCTATTTTTTAAAATCTATTTAAACGCCTAAAAGATAGCGCGAGTAAAAAGAAAATTCTTTTATAACTTCACAACAAAATTTAGGTACAATGATGAATTATGTTTTGTTTGATGATGATAAATGGAGCGATTTATTGCCACTTACATTTACACGTCCTGCTTGCGAAATACGTATTGGTATTTTAACAGTTAAAGAAAAGTGGGAACTAAGATTAAAAAAAAATTTTTCTTATTTGTGTCCGATTTATTTAGCAGAAAAATTTCCCTATCACGCTAACGAAAAACTGGCTACTATTTATGTAAACGGTCGTGTTTGCCCAGATGAGACGTTGGTTAAAGAAATAGGTAAATTAAAAGAAACTCAGCGTTTATATAAAGAGGATGTGTTACTGGCTTATTGCACCAAAAACCCCGACGAGTCTTTTATGGAGTTTGAAAAAATACAAACTAAAAGCAAGTGTACTATTTTAAATTTTGCATGGGATGTTTTTAAAAACAATGGCGTGGAGTTGGAAAATGATTTCGAATTGATTACGAAAGGCAGAAAATCCAAACCATTATCTAAAACCAACACGGTAATTGGCAAAGGCAAAATATTTATAGAGCGTGGCGCCAGTGTTGAGTGCGCTACCTTTAATACTAAAAGTGGCTCGGTTTACATTGGAACAGATGCAGTTGTAATGGAGGGTTGTTTAATTCGTGGTGGTTTTGCTTTGTGCGAACACAGCGAAGTAAAAATGGGGGCTAAAATTTATGGCCCAACAACGGTTGGTCCGTTTAGTAAGGTTGGTGGAGAAATTAATAACTCGGTTATATTTGGTTACAGCAACAAAGGACACGACGGCTTTTTAGGTAATTCGGTTATTGGCGAGTGGTGCAACTTAGGTGCAGATACTAATAATTCAAACCTAAAAAACAATTATGCCGAAGTAAAAGCATATAACTATACACAGCGCAAAATGATTAATACCGGCTTGCAGTTTTGTGGTTTAATTATGGGCGATCATAGCAAAACTGGCATAAATACAATGCTGAATACTGGTACGGTGGTTGGTGTAAATGCCAATATTTTTGGCGGCGGATTTCCAGCTACACACGTACCTTCTTTTAGCTGGGGTGGTGGAGATAAGTTTGAAAAATATAATATTACCAAAGCATTTGAAGTGGCAGAACGTGTAATGGATAGAAGAGGAATTACATTAACAGATGCCGACAAACAAATTTTAACGGATGTTTTAAAAAGAACTACCGCTAAATAGATGAGAGATTTAAACGGCGAGTATCATAACATTGCGTTTTTTTTAAAGGAGACGCGTTTACTCTATAAAAATAATAATGTTTCTTTTAATGAACAACTATCTGTTTTAATTGAACGAAAACTACAGGATAATTTTTTCAAAGAACAGCTAAACAATTTCTTTTACGATTTTTTAGAGAATGCGCAATTTATACGTGCGTTTACAAATTATGGCATTAACAGCAGTTTGGGTTTTGTAAGAGAAATTACTAGTCGTATAAAACATAAAATACTACCGCCTGTTTTTGAAGAGACGGAATTAAGTAATTATATAAAAGCGGTTTTTCCGCACGATAAAAACATTGATTGGTTAAATGAAATAAGTTTAGCCAATTGGGAGCTTTTGTTTTCAGGCATTAATAAAACAGATGTTGTTTTACATGAAAAGAATTTCGCCTGGCAAATGGTGCGATCTATTGTGGTGCTTACAAACCGGTTGGTTAACATTGGGTTAGACGCATATTTTTCTCAAAAACTTCCGCCAAATGAAAATCATCATAATCATTTTTTAGATTTTAATTTAAAGATAAACGAGTTTGTTACCAAACATCAGGATAAAACAAATTTAGTTATTGATAAAAACGAAGTAAAAGAATTATTGTTATCGCTTGATAAATGCGAAAGCGTATTCACCTATTTGCGAAACAATAAAGATATTTTGGGTATTAGTTTGCACCTAACTTTTATTTTAGAAAGAGCTAATCAGCACATCGTTCGTTTAAAATTATTATTGAATATTTATATTAATGAAGATGTTGATAGCCAGATTGTATTAACTACCGCACTATTAAAAACATTGGTAGTAGCCGAGTTTGACAGATATAGCGTTACGAAATTCTTTAAACAAAACTCTAATTTACTGGCGTATAGAATTGTTAGTCACACATCTGATAAAGGAGGAAATTATATTGGCTTTAATAAAGCAGAAAACAGAAAACTGTTTTTGTCGGCCATGGGCGGTGGTTTGATTGTGGTGTTTTTGGTGTTTATAAAAAACTTCATACACCACTTACCTAATCTATCTTTATTTGGCGAAGGATTATTGTATGGTTTAAATTATTCGTTTGGTTTTATATTAATGCATTTAATGCATTTAACGTTAGCCACTAAACAACCTGCTATGACGGCATCATTCATCGCTAAAAGCATTGAAGAAACCGGTACAGATAAAAAATCGTTATCGGTTGTATTAGCGCAAATTTTACGGAGTCAGTTTGTATCTTTAGTAGGAAATTTAATTGTGGTGTTGCCGGTTTGTTTTTTAGTTGCCTGGAGTTTTGACAGATTTTTATTCTTTAAAATATTTAAATACTCTGCTGCTGAAGCACACTTAACAGCCAATCATCCTTTTTTAAGCGGCTCATTAATTTTTGCAGCTATAACAGGGGTTTACCTTTCGCTTTCAGGCTTGATAACAGGCTACTACGACAACAAGGTTGTGTTTTCTGAAATACCAAAGCGTATAAAATACCACAGCAAATTGCAACATATTATAAATCCAAAACGATTGGAAAAAATCAGTCAATTTGTTAAGAAAAACACAGGCGCTATTATTGGCAATTTATTTTTAGGGATGGCAATGGGTTGCACGGGCAACTTTAGCAAGTTTATTGGCTTGCCTATTGATATAAGGCACGTTACGATATCGGCCGGTAATTTTGGTATTGCTTTAGGAAGCATCGAGCATTATAATATAGCTTTTGTAGCCACTGTTTTTTGCGGAATTATAGCTATTGGTATTGTAAATATTGCAGTTAGTTTTTTAATTTCATTTTATGTGGCTTGCCGTTCGCGCAGTGTAACGCATTTGCAAACTTTAAAAATTTTAAAAGAATTGTTTGTCGATGTGTTTAAAAAGCCGGCTATTATGCTGAAGGTTAAAAAGTAATTTGTTTGTTATCGAGTATAATATAAATTTCAACTCTTCTATTTTTCTCTATACTACCAGCTTCCTCCTGCGCCGCCACCGCCAAAATCACCTCCTCCAAATCCGGAAAACCCACCTCCGCTACCACTAGAGAAACCACCGCCAGCATATAAACCACCTATATATTCGCTTTCGGTTGGTGGTAAGTTGTCTTGTCCTACTCCAAACAAAAGCTCTAAATCATTAAATTCTGATTTGTAAATAGCTGCTTTTTTTTGAGCTTCGTCATCTAAAAAAATGACGTTGCTTCCCAATTCAAATAGCATTTGTTTTAGTTTGTCTTTATCTTGTGTTTTTAGTTTCGCTTCTTTCTCCGCATTATCAATTAAATCAGCACAATTTTTTCTTTCAACTCTTCCTTTTGAAGTAATAAAATATTTCCAAGTGCAAAACCCTTTTCCTTTTACATCTTGGTAAACATATACATCTTTAAATATTTTGAAATCACGATTAAGCTTTTCTTCAATTCTAAGTTTTAGTTCATACATCCTTAACTCTTCATCTTTGTTAAAAAGAGAAAGTAAAAGAAGTTCTGCCGAAGATTTTTCTGGACTTAAAAAGATTTGGTTTAGTTTTATAAAAGTGCGGCTTCTTTTTTTTGTATCAGACTTGTTGATTAAAATATATCTGCTAAAAATATCCAAATCTCCATTTACACAAAGACTTTTCAAAGTATAGATTATCATTTCTAACGACTCTGATCTTAGTGCGCTATATAAATAATAGTATTCTTGCGGCTTTAATTTTATTTTCAAAACAACTATTTTATTATCTCAAATATATTGAATTTTATATGTTATGACCTTATTCGTAGAAAAAGCATACCTTTATCTTTTAAAATTTAAACATGAAAAAAGGATTAATTATAGTTGGTGCAATTGTGGTTGCTGTGCTTTT
>JBDTJJ010000309.1:0-6870 GCA_039935895.1 Bacteroidia bacterium
TAATTTCCCATTTACCTTGCACGCGCATTACTTGTTCAATAATATCGCGCGCACAACCTTCGCCACCGTTTTTATGCGATACGTATAAGGAAATATTTTTTATTTCTATAGCCGCATCAGCCGGACAAGCCGCAACTGATACACGTTTCATTACTTCATAATCGGGTAAATCATCGCCCATGTATAAAATGGTATTTTCATCAATATTATGCTCATTAATAAAATCTTTATAGCAACTTAATTTATCGTGTTGTTTTAAAAAAACATACTCAATGCCTAATTCAAACAAAAAACTTTTTATAAGCTCAGCATTTCCGCCTGAAATGATGACTACTTTATATCCTTTATTTACGGCCGCTTTTAAAGCAAAATTATCTTTGTTGTGTAATGGCCTAACATGTATTCCTTCGGGCATAAAAAAAATATTACCATCGTTTAGTACACCATCAATATCAAAAATTAGAGTGCTTATGTTTTTTAGTTTCGTTTTGAAATTCTCAGCCATTATTATATTATTTCTTTATAAGTGTTGTAAATAATTCATATACTTTTTTTTGATTTGGGTGTTTCTTTAACAACGCTATATGTTTTTTTATTGTTTTTGTATCACCTCGTTTTGCTGGTCCAGTTTGCACGGCAGCAGGTTTTTGTGTTTTTATTTTTTTTGCCGACTGCTTTATTAAAGGCATTAGTAAATGAAAGGGATTTGGATTTTCTTTATCTAAAAAATCGTAAGCAAGTGTATATAAATGGTTGGTAAAATTATTAACCATGGTTGCTGCAAGGTGCAATTTTAAACGATTGGCAGAATTAACCTCACTAACATGTTTACTCAAAGAAGTTGCCAATGTTTTTAGAGATTGTAATGAGCTTGTATTATTTGCTTCGATTAATAAAGGCACCGTAGCAAAAGAAATTTTTACTTGTTTAGAAAAACTTTGCAAAGGATATAGTACGCCAATATTGTTAGATATTTTTTTTAATACGTTTATATCAACGCTACCAGATGTATGAAGTACCAGTTTTTTAGGCAGTTTCAAGGTTTTCGCTATTTTTTCTATGGCATCATCAGGCGTGCATAAAATATAAATATCGGCTTGTTTATTTATTTTTTTTATATCGGTTACAAAAGGAGAATTTATTTGCAAAGAAAGTTCGCGCGCATTTTTTTCGCTACGAGAAACAATTTGTAAAATTTCATTTCCTTTTTTATGCAAGCGTTTGGCTAAATGCGTGGCTACATTCCCTGCGCCAATAATTACAATTTTAAATGTTTTTGCTTCTGTTTCCATTATACATTGGGCACTTTTAAAATAGCGTGCATTACCGCAATACAACTATCCATAATCATTATTAATTCGCCTTTTTTTGCAATAGATGCTGTTTCTTCATTTACAATACCAAGTTGTAACCATAAGGCTTTTGCTTTTATTTTTATAGCTTCATGAGCTAGTGGCGGAGTAGTTTCTGCTCTGCGAAAAACATTTACTAAATCTATCTTAACAGGTATATCGCTTAAAGATGCGTAACATTTTTCTCCTAAAACCTCTGTTTCGTTTGGATTAACCGGTATGACTTTATAACCAACTGATTGCAGTTTTTTCATAATGCCATGCGATGTTTTATCCGGATTTGCCGAAGCGCCAACCATAGCGATTGTTTTTGTGTTTGATAACAGCTCGTAAATTTCTTTATCTGTTGGATTTTGATGATTCATTGTGTTTTGTTTAGACAATAAAATTACGCATTATCTATGTCGCTTTTTTGTCATTAACCATTTTTCTATTTTAAAAGACAGAAAAGAACAGGCCGTGCCAATTATAGCTCCTGCAATTACATCGCTTGGATAATGAACACCCAAATACATGCGAGAATAACCAACGCCGCAGGCATATAAATAACTGGGCGCTATAACATACCATTTTGGATATGCCAAGCTAAGCGATGTGGCCGTAGAAAATGCAGAAGATGTATGTCCTGATGGAAACGAATATTGATTGGTATGGGTTCTTGCATGGAATAGGGTAGGGTATTCGTTATAAGGTCGGGTTCTGTTTATGCCATATTTTAAAGCAGTAGTAACTATAGTAGTTAATAAAATAGCGCCCCCTGTTTTGATGCCGTTATGAATTAAAACGGAATCTTTTTTAATTAAACCGACAATAAGCATAGCTGCCGGAGCGGCAATAGATAAAGGTGCTACAGAGGTGGAAATTAGTTTGGTGCTTTTGTTTTTAAAAGAAGAACTATCATTATAAATGGAGGAAAGAATTTTTACATCTGCATTTTGCGAACGTGTTGTAAGCACCACAAAACTTAACAGAATGGATAAAAATGTTTTCAAAATGAGAGTGTTATTTGTGCGATAAAATTACTCAAAAAAAAAGCGACATTTTAATAATGTCGCTTTTAATTTTAGAGGAAAATCGAATTAGTATCCAAATACTTCTTTAAGTGTTAGGTATTTAACCTGACCATATTTTTCAATAATCTTAGTATCTAATAATTCTTTTTTACCAACTATTAATAAAGATAATGGAAGTGGTTTTACATACGTTTGTTGAAACTTCTGTACATTATCAAAAGTCATAGTTTGTACTGTATCAAAAATTGTTTTTCTAACATCGTAGTTTAAACCAAGTTTGCGAGATGATTCAAATGCAATTAATAACTCCATTTTTGTTAAACGTTCGTTTCTAATGCCCGAAATAATAGCATCTTGAGATGATTTAAACATAATATCTGCCTTTGGCAAATCTTTAATTAACTCGCTCATGCCTTGCAATGCATCCGATAATTTATCAGCCTGAGAGCCAATGTAAGTGCTTAAATAAAACGATTTATTTTTTGCATTTGGTAATCGGTAACTTCCGTTAACAGAATATGCCAATGCTTTAGATTCGCGTAATTCTTGAAATAAAACAGAAGACATATTTCCGCCAAAATATTCGTTATACATTTTAATACTGGCAATGTTGGCATCGCTAAATGGTTCACCTTTTCCAAGCATCATAATTTCTGCCTGCTTCATATCATAATCAACAACATAAACCTGACTGCCAGTTTTTTGTTCCGTTAATGCAATTGGCTCATCTGCTTTTACAAGCGTACCTGTGTAATGATTTTTTTGAATAGCCGCTGTTGCTTCTGTTAAAGTAAGAGGTCCGTAATATAAAATACGGTGTTCTTTTTTAGTCAACGAACTTATAACTGTAATTAAATCGGCGGCTTTTAATTTTTTTAATTCATCATTGCTATATACATTAGTAAACGGATTGTTTGCGCCGTATTTTACATAGTTAGATAAACCTCTGCGCAAAATCACAGCCTTATCTAATTTAGCATCGTCTCGTTCTTTAATGGTATTCTGAATTAAATTATCTAAAGCCTCCTGATTTGGTTGCACGTTAGCTAATGTATGTTCAAATAAATCAAGTGCTTTAGTAAAATTATCACTTAAGCCACTTAACGATAAATAGGTTTGCTCTTCCTGAGAAACCACATCAAACGAGCAAGCCAGTTTATAAAACTCTTCTTGCAATTGAGCCGGCGTGTATTTGCTTGTGCCAAGATATTTTAAATACTCCATAGCAAGAGGCAACATTTTATTGTTGTTGCTACCCATATCAAAGGTGTAATACAAATCGAAGGTTGCATTTTCTTTGTTAGAGTTATATATAATAGGAACGTTATTTGATAAGTTTGCTTTAGCAATATCTTTATTAAAATCAATGAACACAGGCTGAATAGGTTCAGGTTTTTTGTTCATTAAATCTTTTAAGAAAGGCGATTGATCATCTCTGTTAACCGAAACTGGCGTAATAGTTGGCTTATCAACTTTTTGAATGTTTTTATCTTCGCCGGTATGTTTATTTACTAAAACATAATTATCGTTTAGGTTCTTTTTAGCGAAATCGATAATTTGTTGTTTCGTAATTTTAGAAAGACGATCGATGATACCAATATGATGCTCCCAAGTTTCGTTAGACGTAAAGGCAGTCATAATTTCTCCAGCGCGAGCCTGATTGTTTTCTAAAACTTTAGTAAGATTTAATTTAAGGTTAGCTAAGTTGGCTTGTATTAACCAATCTTCAAACTTACCGTCTTTTATATTTTGAATTTGTTGCTGCATTAATTTAACAACTTCATCTAACTTTTGATCTTGTTTTGGTTTTCCTGTAAATCCTAAAATAGCATAATCTGCCAGCGCATAATCAAAAGCTTGAGCTTCTAAAACTTGTTGTTGCTGGTTTAAGTTAATATCCATAATACCCGCTTTTCCGTTAGAAAGAATTAACGCAATTAATTTTATCATATCTGCATCGGGCGTAGTGATACCACCAAAACGATACGCAAAAAGTACGTTTTCTGCATCAGGACCATAAACATCTTTTACAATATGTGTCGTAATAGGTGCCTCTGGTTGATAGGTAAATTTAGGCACGGGTTTAGTTTGCATGTAAGCAAATTTGGCTTCAATTTCTTTAATAGTTTTGTCAGGATCAACATCTCCGGTAATAATAACCGCCATGTTGTTTGGTACATAATAGGTGTTAAAATAATCCATAATTTTTTTCATTGATGGATTTTTTAAATGATCTATAGTACCAATAGTAGTTTGTGTTCCGTATGTATGGTGCTGAAACAGACCTGCAAATAAAGCTTCAAAAACTTTGTTGCCATCATTATCCAAACCACGATTTTTTTCTTCGTAAACAGCTTCTAATTCGGTATGGAATAAACGTAAAACTGGTTTGCGGTAACGCTCAGCTTCTAATGATAACCAATTTTCAATTTCGTTACTTGGTACATCGTTTATATAAACCGTTTGTTCAAAAGAAGTAAAAGCGTTTGTACCTTTTAAACCCATGCTACTGCAAAGTTTATCATACTCGTTAGCAATGGCAAATTTAGCTGCCTCGCCACTTAAACTATCAATTTGATGGTATATTTTTTTGCGTGTAGCATCATCTTTTGTTTTGCGGTAAATTTCATATCTATCAGAAATTTGACCGATTAAAGGCTCTTCTTTACTAAAATCTTTAGTACCTAATTTATCAGTTCCTTTAAAAAGCATGTGCTCTAAATAATGGGCTAGTCCGGTTGCATCTTGCGGATCGTTTTTGCTACCGGCTTTAGTAGCCGTCATAGTAAAAACACGAGGCGCGTCTTTATAAACACTCATGTAAACGGTTAAACCGTTTTTAAGTTTGTACTCTTTTAGTTTAAACGGATCGTTAGGATACGTTTTAGCAACTTGTGCAGAACCCGCAACTATTGCCAACGAAAGTGTTGCCGTTGCCAGAATTTTTTTAATAATCATATTTTTAATTTAGTGAAGCTAAGGTATAAATATTTTGATGTGCGGATAGACACATTTTATGAACGGTTTTTTGGGCTTATACAGGGTATTGATAAAAGACAGTGAAATAAATTTTTTTTGTTTCTGATAGCTCTTTTTAAACTTTAAGGGTAGCTATTAATTTTGAAAGTGCATCCCATAAAATATCTAATCCCACACAAAATATTAAAAATGCACTAATTTTATTAATTACATTTTGCATAGAGGCACTAAGTTTGGTTGTTATTTTTATTGAATTATTGTAAATAATATAAATTAATACGCAGTTTACAAAAATACCACCCACAATGGCAAGAAAAGCTACTATAATATTAAACCAATTGGAGTCAAAATTTTTTGCTGAAAGACTTAAAATAGCTGCCATTACTCCAGCTCCGGCTGTAATAGGAAATGTAAGTGGATAAAACAACTGCGATTCTATATTATTTAAACCATTTACATCTTGGGCTTTATCTTCGTTCGTACTACTATTAAATAACTGCCAGCCTGCTCTAACAATTAAAATTCCTCCCGCCAGTTGAACAATAGGAATAGATAACCCAAATAATTTTAATATTGGTTGGCCAATAAGTAAAGTTGTTACACATAAAAAAAAAGCATACACGGCAATGCTTCTAGCCACTACCCGCCTTTTTTTATTATCTAACCGACTTAAAATTGAATTTAAAGCTAAACCCGTACCCAATGGATTTATTATTGGAAACAATACAATAATTGTTGTAAAAAAAACCTGACTGAAATATTGAAATATTTTTAAATCCACCTTAATTTAATTCCATTGTTACATTCTTAATTTTTTCACTTCAATACTTGGCGAATATACATTTTTTGAATTTGCTATATTTCTAATAATTACTAAAAATAAAAAGAGCCTCACATTTCTGCAAGGCTCTTTTGTTTTATAGAATATTAGAAAGATGATTACATCATTCCGCCCATACCGCCATCCATACCACCCGGCATGCCCATAGCTGGTGCAGAAGCTTCTTTTTTGTCAGCAATTACGCACTCGGTAGTTAATAACATACCTGCAACAGATGCTGCATTTTCTAAAGCAACACGCGTTACTTTAGTAGGATCTATAACACCTGCTTTAAGTAAGTTTTCGTAAACTTCGGTACGTGCATTAAAGCCGTAATCGTCTTTACCTTCTTTTACTTTTTGTACAACAATGCTTCCTTCAAGTCCGCAGTTTGCAACAATCTGACGAAGAGGTTCTTCGATAGCACGACGAACAATGGCAATACCTGTATTTTCGTCTTCGTTAATACCTTTTAATTTATCTAAGCTAGAGATAGCGCGTAGGTAAGCGGTTCCGCCACCTGCAACAATACCTTCTTCAACCGCAGCGCGAGTAGCCGCTAAAGCATCGTCAACGCGATCTTTTTTCTCTTTCATTTCAACTTCGGTAGCAGCACCAATGTAAAGAACCGCAACACCGCCAGCTAATTTAGCTAAACGCTCTTGCAATTTTTCTTTATCATAATCAGATGTTGTAGAAGCTATTT
>JBDTJJ010000310.1:0-6767 GCA_039935895.1 Bacteroidia bacterium
AAGAAGAATTTTTAAGTATTGATTTGCTTGCAGAGAAAATAAAAAAACTTCCTTTAACTATAATAGACATAGCTTCAATAGATGAAGCTATTTCTACCGTTGGCGGAATATCCTTACAAGAAGTTGACGAATCTTTTCAATTAAAAAAACTACCAAACCATTATGCTATTGGCGAAATGTTAGATTGGGACGCGCCAACAGGCGGCTATCTTTTACAAGCCTGCTTTAGTATGGGAGCTTTTTTAGGAAAACAGCTAAATAATTTAAACACATAGGTACATAGATTTTTTTTGTCGAAAATACAAGGCCAAAATCGTGTTTGCTTAAATATTTTATGTTTCTATGTGGTTTAAAATTTATTTTACCTCCACTTTCATTTGGCGTAAAAAACTAATCATACTATCTACATTAATTTCGTCAGGGCGAACATCTTTAGTCCGCAACAAACAAACATATTCCCAAACTTCAAGTACGTCTTTTGGTTTTACATTATAAGGTTGGTATTGCGGATTATCAGAATGCAATTCTAAATGCCCTGAGTTTTTAAATACTTTCGAGATAATTCGTTTATAAACAATGCCTTCATCTTTCGTAAGTAAAACATACGTTTTTCCGTCTTTAATATCCGTTAAAGATTCAACGTATTTTCCAACCACAAAATCGCCCGAGTTGGCCGGCGGCATAGAATCTCCTTTTATAGGGAACGAACGATGTTTGCCCGAAACCGAAAACGGCAAACTCATCACCGGTAAATTTTCAATAAATTCCGGATCGGCATATCCATTCAAATAACCAGCCGAAGCTTTCATTGGAATAACTTCTATATAATCATTCCCTTTTTTATCAACCATTATCGGAAACAAAAAACGGTTCTTTCCAATCTTCAATAAATTATCAGGATCTGTTTTAGAAAAATCGCCACGCAAAAGCGCATCAATAGATATGTGATAATAATCTGATATTTTAACCAGCATATTATACGGCGGCTCTGCACGGCCTTCTTCGTAAGATGCAAAGCGCGAACGCGGAATTTTAAGATCATCTGCCACCACTTCTTGCGACACTTTTTTTATCTTTCTTAAAATTCGTAGGTTGGTAAATACATTATCCATTGCTAATTATTTTAGCGCTAAATTACTAAATATATTAGTAAATACAAACGTTTTTGATATTTATTGATTTATATACAGATAATTGGATTTTTGTTGGATTTAATTTCTGTTTAATCTGCGATATCTGCGGCAAAAAGGATTACTTTATTCTTGAAATTATTCTAAATAATTTTTCAAAAAGAATTAAAAAAGACTGCAATTTTAGTATGTTTGTAAGGATTGATAAGACAAAAAACTCATGGAAACAAAAACAACTAACGCAACAAGAAAAGTATCTAAGCTAGCTCAAAATATTATTGGGTCTGAAATTATAAAATTAGCTGCCGAGGTAAACGAAAAAATAAAAAACGGACAACACGTTTATAATTTTACCATTGGAGATTTTAATCCAAAAATATTTCCAATTCCTACTGAGTTAAAACAAGCTATTATAGATGAATACTTGGCAGACGAAACTAATTACCCTGCCGCAGATGGTATGTTGCCATTGCGCCAAGCAGTTTCTACGCTTTTAAAAGAAAGAGGAAATTTAGATTACGCTACCGACGAAATTTTAATTGCAGGCGGTGCGCGTCCGGTTATCTATTCTATATTTCGCACGCTGGTAGATGAAGGCGATACCGTAATTTTCCCTGTACCATCTTGGAATAATAATCATTATAGTTATCTTAATCACGCAAAGCAAGTAATGATTAATGCCGGACCGGAAAGTAATTTTATGCCTACGGCCGAACATATTAAACCACACATTAAAGGTGCATGTTTGTTAGCTTTATGTTCTCCGCAAAATCCAACCGGGACTGTATTTACCAAAGAAGGATTAACTGAAATTTGCGATTTAGTTATTGAAGAAAATAATCGACGTGGTGAAAATGAAAAACCTTTGTACTTAATGTACGATCAAATTTATTGGGCACTTACCTACGGAGATACAAAACATTATAATCCAGTTTCTCTTCGTCCGGAAATGAAAAAATACACGGTGTTTGTAGATGGTATTTCTAAATCGCTTGCAGCAACCGGCGTTAGAGTCGGTTGGAGTATGGGTCCAAAATTAGTAATCGATAAAATGAAATCCTTATTAAATCACGTGGGTGCTTGGGCTCCAAAGGCAGAGCAATTAGCTACGGCTACTTATTTGTCAGATTTAAACCGTTACGATTTGTTTTTAGAAGGACAGAAAAAAGAATTATACAAACGTTTAGATGGATTTTATAAAGGTTTTTCTCAACTTAAAAAAGAAGGCTTTAAAATAGATGTTATTGTGCCGCAAGCCGCAATTTACTTAACCGTACAAATGGCACTACACGGTATGAAAACACAAAGCGGAGAAATACTAGCAACTACTAAAGACGTTACTAAATATATTTTAGATGAAGCAGGAGTTGCCATTGTACCTTTCTATGCCTTTGGCGCAGATGTAAATTCTAACTGGTATCGTTTAAGCGTAGGTACTTGTAAACTAGAAGATGTAGAAGGCGTAATTTCTAACGTAAGAAACGCATTAAAAAAATTAATTTAAATAGATCCTCTCCTTTGGAGAGGGAAGGGTGAGGCTATGAAAAATCTTTATTGCATAATAATGGCAGGTGGTGTGGGTAGCCGCTTTTGGCCCATGAGTAAAACTGCCAAGCCCAAGCAATTTCTAGATATTTTAGGAACAGGCGAAACCTTGTTGCAAAATACAGCGCATCGTTTTTCTAAACTTTGTCCGCCCGAAAATATTTATGTGGTTACATCGGAACAATATAGAGATTTAGTCGCCGAGCAGCTTCCAAAAATTCCGAAAGAAAATATTTTGTGTGAACCTGCACGTAAAAATACAGCACCTTGTGTGGCTTATGCTTCTTATAAAATTCATAAAAAAAATCCAAATGCGGTAACGGTTGTTGCACCAAGCGATCATTTAATTACCAAAGAAGATGTCTTTTTAAAAGCGGTAAAAGCTTGTTACAGCAAAGCTAAAGCAGAAGATTGCTTGCTTACTATCGGCATAAAACCAACTCGACCAGATACTGGTTACGGTTACATTCAGTTTGTAGAATCACCTAATAAAGAAAAAGATACACGCATTAAAAAAGTAAAAACTTTTACCGAAAAACCAGATGCTGAAATGGCTAAGTTTTTTATGAAGAGTGGCGATTTTTTATGGAACGCAGGTATTTTTATTTGGAGTACAAAAAGTATTATCCACGCTATTGAACAACATGAGCCTGAGCTTGCTGCGCTATTCAACGATAAAAACAATGATATATACGGCACAAAAAAAGAAATCGACTTTATAAAAAATGCTTACCTAACATGTAAAAATATTTCTATTGATTATGCAGTAATGGAACGCGCTAAAAATGTGTATGTGCGCGCGTCTATAATTGGCTGGAGCGATTTAGGTACATGGGGAAGTTTATACGAGCATATTAAGCACGATAAAAACCATAACGCCGTGGTGGGTAAAAACACCATGTTGTATGACACCAAAAATTGCATTATAAATGTACCTAAAGATAAACTCGTTCTTATACAAGGTTTAGAAGATTATATTGTGGTTGAATCTGACGGACTATTATTGATTTGTAAAAAACAAGACGAGCAGCAAATACGCAATTTTGTAAACGATGTAAAAGTGCAAAAAGGCGAAAAATTTGTTTAATGTTTATCGATACACATACACATCTTTATTCCGAAGAATTTAAAACTGATATTGATGAAGCTCTTAAAAAGGCTATAGATGCTGGCGTTGATAAATTTTACCTTCCAAATATAGATTCTTCTTCCGTTAGCGGAATGCACGCTTTGTGCAAAAAATATCCGCAACATTGTTTCCCCATGATGGGTTTGCACCCTTGCTCGGTTAAAGAAAATTACAAAGAAGAATTAGCTATCGCATACAACTATTTACAAGAAAATAAATATGTAGCCGTTGGCGAAATTGGTATCGATTTATATTGGGATAAAACTTTTTATCAGCAACAAGTTGAAGCCTTTGAAACGCAAATAAACTGGGCGCTCGAATTTAATTTGCCTATCGTCATTCATTGCCGTAATTCGTTTGATGAAATTTTTGAAGTCCTTACTCGTTTTAAAAAATTACCAAAAGGCATCTTTCATTGCTTTAGCGGCAACGCCGAACAAGCACAAAAAGTTATTGATGTTACCAATTTTAAATTGGGCATTGGCGGCGTAATTACTTTTAAAAACAGTGGGCTAGATAAAGCTATCGAAAATATAGATTTGAAGCACCTTGTTTTAGAAACCGATTCGCCTTATTTGGCACCCGTTCCTTATCGTGGCAAAAGAAATGAATCGGCTTATATACCTTTAATTGCCGCAAAAATTGCTGACATTAAGTTATGTTCTTTGCTTGAAGTGGCTACTATTACAACAGCCAACGCACAAGAAATTTTTGGGTAATATTTTTTTTATTTGGGCGTTCCGGCTCGCTGTCATTTTGTGCGAAGTCGAGAAACCTATAGAGCCGGCGGGCTTTTTGCAGTAAAGCTTTTTGATTTAGCTCATTGATTTAATTTTTTTAATTACTTCGCAGGGTACTGAAAAAGCATTTCAAAAAGGCTTTCTTGCTGCAATCCCTAACGCGGTTAATCTCGTATATTTAGAGTATGCAATACAAACTAATATATCTGCTTATTATTCTTTCTTTTATCGCAAAGGCACAAAAACCTGATAGCTTAAAACAAGATCATTACTTTAGGTTAAACTACGATAACGATTTCTTTTCGGCGACAGACAGATATTATACGCAAGGTATTTTAGCCGAACTTATTTTGCCGGGTCTGCGTAAAAATCCGGTTTCTAAAACGCTTATTAAACTTAAAAATGCTTTGCAAAATTATTATGGCTTGGCTTTTGAACAAGATTGTTTTACGCCTGTTAGCATACAACATAATACTATTTACTATGGCGAACGTCCATTTGCTGCCACTATGTTTCTATCTAGTTTTTTAGTCAGTATGAGCGAAGAAAAAAAACAACGATTAACCACTTCGTTAGATTTAGGTGTTATGGGTCCTTGCGCTGCTTGCGAAGAAGAACAAAAGGGAATTCATAAAGCATTGCATAATATTCAACCGTTGGGTTGGCAATTTCAAATAGCCACAGATTATATTGTTAACTACCACGCTAAATTTGAACAAGGTTTATACACGCGCCAATATTTTGAATTTATTGGCTTAACCGAAGCAAGAGTAGGTACATTATATGATGATTTATCGCTGGGTGTTTTGTTGCGAGCAGGTTTTATGAACGGTTATTTTAAAAACCTTGGACTCACAAAAAAATCTTCTAACAAAAAGTTTCAGTTATACGTTTATGCCAATGCTAAAGTTAGTGCTGTAGCTTATAATGCAACTATGCAAGGTGGTATGTTTGAAAACAATAGCATATATACCATTAATGCAAAAACAATGCAACGAGATATTTTTATGGGTAGTTTAGGTGTAGTTGGTGCGTTTAAACGTTTTAGTTTAGAATATACAAAGGTTTATATTTCGCCCGAATTTCATAATGGTTTGGACCACGGTTGGGGACATGTAGTTATTACAACTTGTTTTTAATAATGTTGTATTTGAGTTAGGGATTGGAGTGTAAAGCTTTTTGGTAATCCAAAAACTTGCAACGTAAAGCCCGCCGTTTGAAATGCTTTTTTAGCATTCATGAATTCCATTAAAAACAATAAAAACAAATGAATAAACCAAACGGAACGCCCAAAAAAGTTAGAACTTACGTTTTTTGTTTTTTCTTTTTTGCCGCAGGAAATAAAACGTTATTTAAAATTAAACGATATCCTGCCGAATTGGGATGCAAACTTAAATCAGTTGGTGGATCTTCTACACGATGCTGATAATCTTCAGGGTCGTGGCCGCCATAGAAAGTCCAAGTGCCTTTGCCGTACTCGCCATGTATATAACGCGCTTCGTTAGCCGCTTTGTTTTCGCCAAGTATTAAAACATTTTTTTTAACGTAAGTTCTATCAAAGGCAACGGTTTGTCCCCAGAAACCTTTTATTAATTGCTCGTGATTTTGATTTAGCATGGTTGGAATAGGATCCCACTTGGCAGAAAATTCAAACAAGGAGAAATAATCATTTTCTTTGGTAACACCGTATTTTTGCGAGCGTGTTTGGTAAGTATCAATATTAGAAAATTCGTACTCAGCCGGATTTGTACTTAAGGTAAAATTTTCAAAAGCAAAACATTTATTGTAATCAATTAATTTATTGTAGTTGGGTGTAGTAGCATCTCCGTCAAACATACTCTCGCAAATATCAACGCCCTCGGCAGAAAGCGCAATATCGTAACTATCGGTAGCCGAACACATGGCAAACATAAAGCCTCCCGCAGAAACAAAATCTCTCACTTTTTTTGCCACGGCTAATTTCATTTGCGAAACTTTATTGAAACCTAATTTTTTTGCCATCGCTTCGTTTTCACGCACTTCGGTTTGATACCATGCGGTGTTGCGTGAACCAAACCAAAAACGACCATACTGACCGGTAAAGTCTTCGTGATGCAAATGCATCCAATCGTACTCAGCTAATTTCCCATTCATTACTTCTTCGTCGTACACAATATCATACGGAATTTCGGCATAGTTTAAAACCAGCGTTACGGCATCATCCCAAGGTTGTTTCCCTTTGGG
>JBDTJJ010000311.1:0-2632 GCA_039935895.1 Bacteroidia bacterium
AAAGTAAATCAACACTTAAAAATTCTTCTTTAGTCAAACTGCTTTTTAATAAACTTAATTGTACTGGGCTTAAATTTAAATCTATTTTTAAAACATCGGTAAATGTTTTATTGTCTTTATTGTTGAATTTATTTTTAATGGTTTCAATAGAAAAGCTCGGTTTTAAATCTATAAAAATAGTAGTCTTTTTATTTTCTTTTAATTGCTTACGTATTTCTGGACTCAACGCATAAACCGCACCGCCTTCAATGCCGAATTTTGTAACAACAACTTCGCCTTTTTTTTCTACTTCGTTACAAGTAATAGAAATATTTTTAATTGATTTTCCCTCTGCTTGTTTTAAAAACTTGTCATCCCACTTAATTTGATACGCACAATTAGATCCTTGAAAAGGAATTACTTTAATGACTTTCTTTTCAAATAAATTTGCCCAACTTCCATCAGAACCAGTTTTAGTCCAGCTTGCGCCACCCAAAGCAAAAACAACAAAATCTGCTTTTACAATAATGTCTTCGTCGTTATGATTTATAATTAATTCATTTTTATCATTCCAACCTTTCCACTCGTGCTTGGTTTTTAATTGAACGTTTTTATTTTTCAATTCAGCTAAAATAGCATTCAATACATCAATTGGTTTTATACCTTTTGTAGGGAAAATTCTTTTACTTGAACCAACATACGTTTCAATTCCAATTTGTTTAAGCCAGTTAACTAAATCTGTATTTGTAAAGGATTGGATACTTTTTTCTAAAAAAGATGGTGACGTGTAACGAGTTATAAAGTTTTCAATTTCTTCGGAGTGCGTTAAATTAAATCCACCATCTCCAGCGACTAAAAATTTACGCGCAGGTGCAAAATTCTTTTCGTAAATAGTTACGGCATAAAGTTTTTCGTTTAAAGTTGCCGCTAACATAAGCGCTGCAGGGCCACTGCCAATTATGGCGACTGATTTTTTTTTCATTCTATATTTAATTTAGCCACAGCCTCTCTTACCAAATGTCGTGCAAGTATATCTGCTTCAATATTGTAATTAGCTGCGCTTGTTGGTTGTTGATGCGCTTTTATTTTTGTGAATACGATATGTATTTGTTTAGTCAGTTTTAAAAACGGGATTACTAAATCTACATTTCTAATATCGCTTCCTGTTTTTGTTTTAAAATTTGATGCGATAAATTTTTCTTCTCGCCCAATTAAACCAATTACATACTGACTATCCGAAATAATGTTTATTTCCTTTACTGATTTATCTTTTTCTCTAACAAATTCTATCGCTTTAATAACAGCGGTAAGTTCCATTCGGTTATTGGTAGTATTTGTTGCTGTATCGTGTAACCTAATTTTTTTACCATTGATAAAAATAATAGCAACCCAAGCGCCAATGCGCGTTTGTGGATGAAAACTTCCATCGGTAAATATTTCTATATGAGAATTTTCGATGATGCGCTTTTAAAAAAAATCTCTCAAAGCCTTGAAATATATGCCGTTCCAGCCATCCACAATATCTTGATAAGCTTCGTTAGGAATATTGGTATGGTTTAATTCGACAGATGTACCTTCTTTATGATCGTGCAATTTTAACGTAACAATAGATGGTGTTTCTTCGTCATCGCCAAAATACCATTGTTGCACAATTTTTTTGTTCTCGATAAATTCTAAATTTTTCCCTTCAATACTTTCTCCCATAATAGAAAATTCACTTCCAGCTTCGGTGCTCATCACGGCATTGTCTTCGCCTGTCCACAAGCCAATGGTAAAAGGGTTTGTAAGCGCTAAATAAACTTCATCGGGTGGCCCTTGAATGGTGTAATAATTTTTATAATCTTTCATCTTTCTTTCTAAGTAATCAAATGTACTTTATTTTTTCTTTAACGGTTTTAGTAAATCATCCAAACCGTTCATTTTAATTTCTAACATCGTTTGCAAAAGCACGCCCAGTTTGCCTTCCGGGAAACCTTTGCGATTAAACCATTCTAAATAAGATACAGGTAAATCGCACAACAACATACCTTTAAATCTACCAAAAGGCATTTGCATTTCTACTAATGTTATAAGTAATTGCGGATCTGGCCCCATCATTATTTAATTTATTGATACTGGCAATATACAAAGACCATCGGAAAAATAATTTTTATTTTTTATGGAATTTACAAATTCCGTGCATCTCAATTAAAAAACATACCAGATATATGTTAAAACCGACCAGATATAAAATTTATGCCGCCACTTATATAAAATATAATTTATCGATTAAGTTACTATCTAACTTAGATAAAAAATATAATAATGAAACAAATAAACCCTCTAAAAAAAGTAAATTATGAAAACACAACCAACCATGCAAAGCCACTACCAAGGCGTAGCGCTTGCCTCAGCAAAATCGATCATAAACAAACTAAATGCAATCATTTTATTTTTGATGATTAGCCTTGTAGCCGTTTCACAAAAAAATACGGGCGCCATTAAAATAAGTTTAAGCGATAAAATTACAAAAGAAGGTATACCGTTTGCTAATATAATTGTTTACAAAGAAAAAGTACAAGTCGCCGTTGGCACCACCGATGTGAATGGGGATGTAATGATAAAACCAATCGCAAGTGGAAAATACAATATAAAAGCTGCTTATGTTGGATAC